>CAMWTX010000186.1 GCA_947177315.1 uncultured Bacteroidales bacterium
TCCCCAACCTCTTTCTCCCTTTGGCTGGCTTCTATGAAATTTGTCCGTTTTTTGTTGATATCTTCCCGCCCCCGATGTAAAAAATACCAGAGAAATCTGCTACTTTTACATTCCGATATGGCATGGAAAACAAACGTCAGGAATGCAAAGAATCCCGTATCGGCATCGACCGGGAAACTTTCATCCTTTCTTGCCTTTATCCCCCAATTCCCTTTTGTTTGGCGACCTTTTTCAAGGCCGCTTTTTTTTTGCCGGATTTTCCAGGCTGAACCCTTTCTTCCCCTTGCATAACAGATAACCTCATACCCATGAAAAACAAAAACCTTATCTCCATTACCGACTTCAGCAAAGAAGAGCAGTTGCACGTGCTGGACGTGGCGGAGGATTTCGAAAAGAATCCGCACCAACGCATCCTGGCCGACAAAGTGGTGGCCACGCTCTTTTTCGAGCCCTCCACCCGCACCCGGCTCAGTTTCGAAAGCGCGGCCAACCAGTTGGGCGCGCGTATCATCGGGTTTTCGGATGCCTCCAACAGCAGCACGGCCAAGGGCGAATCGCTCAAGGACACCATTCTGATGGTGAGCAACTACGCCGACCTCATCGTGATGCGCCATCCCAAGGAAGGCAGTTCCCGCTACGCCTCCGAAGTGGCGAGCGTGCCGGTCATCAACGCCGGAGACGGAGCCAACCAGCACCCCACCCAATGCCTGCTCGACCTTTATTCCATCCGCAAGACCCAGGGCCGGCTCGACAATCTCAACATCGCTTTCGTGGGCGACCTCAAATACGGCCGTACCGTGCACTCGCTCACCCAGGCATTGTGCAACTTCAACTGCACCTTCCATCTGGTTTCTCCCGTGGAACTGAAACTGCCCAGCTACGTAAAGCAGACGATTAAGGACCGCAAGCTCGAATACCACCAATACACCGAACTTGCCGACGTGATTCCCTTTGCCGACATCATCTATATGACCCGCGTGCAACGGGAACGCTTTGCCGACCTCATGGAATACGAAAAGGTAAAGAACGCCTATATCCTGAACAAGGCCATGCTGCAAGGCTGCAAGGACACGATGAAAATCCTGCACCCGCTGCCCCGTGTCAACGAAATCGCCACCGATGTGGACGATACGCCCTACGCCTATTATTTCCAACAGGCCAAGAACGGCGTTTTCGTACGTCAGGCACTTATGGCGCTTATCCTGGGAGCCAAACAATAAACCGATCGTATTACCTTAAAACATTCCGAAATCATGGTTAAAACAGAATTGATCGTTTCCGCACTCGAAAACGGAACCGTTATCGACCATATCGACGCCGCACAGGTATTCCGCGTGCTGCAGTTGCTCAACCTGGCCCAAAGCACCGAAACCGTCTATATGGGCTCGAACCTCGAAAGCAAGAAACTAGGCAAGAAAGGCATCATCAAGGTGGCCAACCGCTTCTTCGCACCCGAAGAAATCAACAAGGTGGCCTTGGTAAGCCCCAACGCCACCATTATCGAAATCAAGAATTTCGAAGTGGTCGGCAAAACCAAGGTGAGTCTGCCCGAAAAAGTAAAAGGTTTTGTAAAATGCATGAACCCCAACTGCATCACCAACCACGAAGCCATCGAAACCGACTTTACGGTAATGCAGAGCGACGGCAATACCAAACTCAAATGCCGTTACTGCGAAAAGTTCACCACGGGCGAGAATATCGCCTTTAAATAACCGGCTTATCTTCCGCTTCCTGCCGTGGCGATTCCACGGCAAAGAGGCTGGCACTGATGGTAGCGGGCGATTCCGCCGCAGCTCCATAAACAGGCGCAGGTTCTGCCAACCCAATCATCGGAGCAGGATTCTGCGCCTGTTCCGTTTTTACCGGTGCCGGCACGGCATCGGGCAACGGAGCGCGGTAACCTTTCTTGGATTGTTTCTCGATATAAGGGATAACGCGGTTCTTGTAGGCGTTTTCGGAAGCGATCTGTTCGGCGGCCTTAATCGATTGGTCCATGCCTTCGCCCCAGCATTCCTCACCCACCATGGCCGCCACCTTATAGAGTTTCTTTCCCTTCTGGTGCAACGCGCCCAATACCTGAAAATGAATCTTAAGGCGCTCTTTCTGCCCCCAGTCGATCAACTTGCTCTTATAGTTCCAGTCGCGGCTTTCAATTTCGTCCATATCGATATGGATCGCAATGACCCGCCGAAGCAGTATCTTTTCGGTAAAACGGTAGCCTTTGTCGAGGAATACCGCGCCAATCAAGGCTTCCAACGCGTTTCCATCCACCGACTTGAATCCGCCCGACTTGGTGTCGATATGGAGCAGTTCGTGCAGCCCCATCTTGAGCGCCACTTTGTTCAGCGTGGCACGGCTCACCATCTTGGAGCGCATTTCGGTAAGGAATCCCTCGTCTTTATTGGGATAACGCTTAAAAAGGTAATGCGCCACCGCCGTGCTGATAACCGAATCACCCAAATATTCGAGCCGTTCGTTATTGCTTTTTAACGAACCCGACACGCGCGAAACCGAGCGGTGCATGAAGGCGAGCCGGTACAAAAAAATATTCTTGGGATAGAACCCAAGAATATTCTTCATAGCCTTGTATAGTTTCTTGTCTTTCGAAAAGCAGAAAGCGACAAATCCAAGCATAGAGAACTATCCGTTGTTTTCAAACGACGTTTAATCGCCTCGGCAGAGCCCAAGTAAACTCAGGCTCTGCTCTCGGCTTAATTTAAACGGTGTATTTCTTGAACGCCATCGAAACGTTGTGTCCACCGAATCCGAAGGTATTGCTCAACGCAAAGTTCACCGTGCGTTTCTGCGCCTTGCCGAACGTAAAGTTCAACTTGGAATCGATGTCGGAATCGTCTGTAAAGTGGTTGATGGTGGGAGGAACGATATCGTTCTTTACCGCCATGGCCGTAGCGATGGCTTCAATCGCGCCGGCGGCACCCAACAGGTGTCCCGTACAGGACTTGGTGGAGCAGATATTGATTTTGTAGGCGTGTTCGCCGAAAGCCTTCAAAATACCCGTCACTTCAGCCACATCGCCCACCGGCGTAGAGGTGCCGTGCGTGTTGATGTGATCCACATCCTCCATCCTGCAACCGCTTTCTTCCACGGCAAGACGCATGGCCCGCGCCACACTGCTGCCCTCGGGATCGGGAGCGGTCATATGATGTGCGTCGGCGGTCAGACCCGCCCCCACCACTTCGGCGTAAATCTTGGCGCCACGGGCTTTGGCATGTTCCAATTCTTCCAGTATCAAACCTCCGGCACCTTCGCCCAAAACAAAACCGTCGCGGTCTTTGTCGAAAGGACGGGAAGCCGTCTTGGGATCATCGTTGCGCGTGGAAAGGGCATGCATGGAATTGAACCCGCCGATGCCGGCAGGCGTAACCGCCGCTTCCGAACCGCCGCAGACAAAAGCGTCCTCTGCGGCGGTTCGGAAG
>CAMWTX010000187.1 GCA_947177315.1 uncultured Bacteroidales bacterium
TGTCCTTTTGATAAACCTATTGAAGCGAGATATTCTTCCATAAAAGCGATGCGTTCCACATAATCCTTAAAACGGCAATCCAATACCTCCATCAACTTGTTCAAGCGTTGCTCATATTCTTGTGGATTGATAGAGGGGGATAGGTTTTGTTGTGTTGTGGTATTATGAGCGAACCAAAAAGGGAAAGTGAGGGCCACGGCATGTCCGTGCGGATAACTCAGCAAGGATGTAAATTTGTAGGAAAAAGCGTGGGCAGCTGTGGTTGTGGTCAGATCGATGGCTCGCCCTGCATAATAGGCACCCTCGGCAATCTCGTCGCGCAAGGACGTATTTTCCATATTCCGAATCAAAGCCGGCAACGGTTTCCACAGTTTAGCCAAGGCCAGCAAAGACCATTTTTGGCTTTCTTCGTTGGCATTGACGCTCCAATAGGATTCAATGGCCTGCGCCACGGCATCAAAACCCGTACAAGCCGTAAGATAGGCATCGTTTCCATACGTGAAAGGCGGATAAACCAGTGCCAAGTCGGGGCGTATATCTTTGTGGGAAACGGATGTTTTCTCTCCTTCCACATAACAAACAGCAAAATGCGTGGCTTCTGCACCTGTTCCTGCCGTAGTAGGTATTGCCAATAAAGGCAGACGTTTACTTGTCTTCTCTTGATGAAAATGTCGGATAAGCTTAGCCATATCCAACACACTTCCACCACCGATGCCTATAATGGCATCTATATCTTCCCGCATACAAAGGGAAACACCCTTTTGGCAATCCTCTATTTTCGGATTGTTTTGAAAATCAAAGAAATGCACGGAAATAGGAAAGCTGGATTCCTTTGAAAGCTCATTCCATAAAGCCGCAGCTCCGCAAGCGGCAAAAGAAGATTTTCCCCGCACCAAAAGAACCTTCTGAATGCCGGGCTTCCGAAGCCACTCTGCCAAGCGAGGCTTTATATCAAGTCCGATGTAAAAAGAAGGGGTCATTTTAAAAAATCCATGAAAGCCTCTTTGTTTTGGACAGGAGTGGTGGTGGGACGTCCCAAATCCTTTCGGTTGCCTTTCTTCACCTTGATTTCCAACAAAACAGGACCGACCGTATTCTTTACAAGGTTCAATGCAGCGGAGAGTTCCTCTTCTGTCTTTACCGATAAGGCGGTATTATAGCCTACGGATTTGGCGAGTTCGGGAATATTCATATCCAAAGCTACGGTGGGTTGTCCGCCCACGGAGTCGTGAGCTCCATTATTGAAAATCACATGGATATAGTTCTTCGGCTTCATGTTGCCGATAACCGCCATCCCACCCATGTGCATCAGCATGGCACCATCCCCGTCCAAACACCATATCTTGCGGTCGTTTTTTTCCAAGGCGATTCCCAAGGCGATTTGAGAGGCGTGCCCCATGGAACCGACTGTCAGAAAATCCCGTCCGTGTCCTTGTTGGCGGGCGGCACGGTATTCAAAGAGTTCACGGGAAATCATACCCGTGGTGGATACGATGCAATCTTTTTCGTTTAAAGCCGCGGCTACCGTTTGCACCGCTTCTTCGCGGGAAAGCGAAAAATCTGAAAGGAAATCTTTTTGTTTGGTATAGGCGGAAAAGGTGTCTTTCTCCACCACAAAGGCGAAAGGCTCCTTATTTTGTTGCATAAAACGGACAGCCTCCTCTATCTGCGCCTTCAACGCGTTCTCTTCCTGCGACATTACGACATACCGTATATCCATGGTCTGAAGTAGGGAAAGAGTAATTTTCCCCTGCTTTACGTGTTGCGGTTCATCGTGTATGCCCGGTTTGCCACGCCACCCGATAAGCAGTAATAAAGGGATATTATAAACATCTTTGTCTGTTAAGGAAGCCAGCGGGTTGATGCTGTTGCCTTGCCCCGAATTCTGCATATAGACCACCGGAATCTTTTCCGTGGCAAGATAATGCCCTGTCGCGATACCCACCGCCGCACCTTCGTTGGCGGCGATGATATTATGCCTGTCATCCTGATGGTCGGCGATATAGGCGCAGACGTTCTTCAACAACGAATCGGGCACGCCGGTAAAAAAGTCCAATCCGTACTGTCGCAGAGTTTCTATAAAAAAAGCGGGCGATATCATGCTTGGACTTTTTTGGTGCCGGGTATCAGTTCAAGTATTTCCTTGATGGGCATACAATAATCGTTGGAGGCCTCCAATGAACGCCCGTTTTCGAGAATGGACTGGGCGCACTTCACCATGGCTGGATAAGCACTGCGTAGCAGATGGTTGGCATAAATCACGATATTCACCCCCCATGAGGCCAATTCTTCTTCCGTTACATGGTTATAGGTGGTGGGGACGGCCACCAAAGGAGTCTGCACGTTTTTCTTGCGGAATTCGGTGCAGAACTGGCGAATATCTAAACCGCTTTTATCTTTGCTGTGAATCATGATGCCATCGGCGCCAGCCTCCACATAGGCATGGGCGCGCTCTAAAGCGTTCTCAACGCTTTCTCCAGCGATAAGGCTCTCAATACGCGCTATAATCATAAAAGAATCGGCAACCTGCGCGTTTTTCCCCGCCCGGATCTTTTGGCAGAAATGTTCAATGGAATCCTGGGTCTGAACAGCTTCCGTTCCGAACAGAGAGTTCTGCTTGAGCCCCACTTTGTCTTCAATGATAACGGCCGAAATACCCAAACGTTCCAAAGTACGGACGGTGAACACAAAGTGTTCAATCTTGCCGCCCGTATCGCCGTCGAAAATAACGGGTTTCGTGGTTACTTCCAGCGTGTCGTTTAAATCATGAAGCCGTGTAGTAAGGTCTACGGCTTCAATATCGGGCTTCCCCTTACTGGTGGAATCGGTGAGGGAGGACGCCCACATACCGTCGAATTCGCATTTGACCCCGTTTTTATCTACAAAAGTGTTTTCGGCAATCAAACCGGTAAGTCCGTTGTGCGATTCGATGATACGCACAATCTGTTTGGCTCCGACAAGCCGACGCAAACGCTTTTGACGGATTTCGGGGGTTGTGCCGATTTCTTTAAGTCGTTGATGTTCGGCGGAAGAAGAAAAGCCTTTCGTATAGGCGATATCAACAACTTGACCGTCCCATTGCGCCAAGCACTCGATAACCCTTTTCCGTGTGTTGGCCTGCACTCCGTGCACCCAATCGTCGCCATGCACCACATAATCGGGACGCAATCGTTCCAGATTAGGCACATAATCCAAGGTTTCCTGTGGCACCACCGCGTCAACACCTTTCAATGAAGCTACGATTTCGGCACGTTGTGCGTATTCCAAATAGGGAAGCCGTTTGTAGCTGGCAATGGCTTTGTCGGTGAGAACACCCACCGTAACCGAGCCTAACTTCGCCGCTTCCCGTATGATATTGAGGTGTCCGGGATGAATCATATCCGCACTCATCCCTACATACACTTTCTTTGCCAT
>CAMWTX010000188.1 GCA_947177315.1 uncultured Bacteroidales bacterium
GCAGGAACAGCAAGACCGCTTCGGCAATCAGGACAAGTATCAGAAAGAGGTTCATACCAAAAACGGTTTTAGGATAGACCATGCCGCCTTTTCATCATACTTTGCGGATTGCGCGCGTGCCGCCATCTTCAAATCCAACAATTTCTGCGGATGGGAATACAAATCTTCGATATGGTGGATGTAGGTCTCCACTTCATTCCGGTCTAAAGGAATAATATAACCGATTTTTTCATGTTCTACAACATCCCGGCTGTATATCCAATCGGAAACCATAACAGGAATTCCAGCTATATAGGCATCGATAATGGCCCCCGGAACACCTTCCGTGGGATAGCGGGTGGGCAGAATTAAGGCATCATACGTACATAATGTATGTGTTATTTCATTCGGCGCAAGTATTCCCTTGTACTGTATCATCTGCCCGTAACGAGCGAGTGTCCGGAAAAAGAAATCTTTGTCTTTGGGACTTATTTCCCCATAGAAATCAATGGAAACAGGGAATTTTTCATGTATTTCCGGCTTAGCAAAATAATCCGCTATCTGAAAAACGGTTTCAATACCTTTTTCCTTTACGATACGCGACATAAACACCAGGCGGAATTCTCCGGGTTTCGACGAAAATGCTTTCGGGGTATATTTTGTAAATCTAAAATTCGGCAACGTATATACATTTCTTAGCTTGAACTTTTCTTTCAACAGGGTCGTTACCGTTTCATTTTCTGGAAATATCCCCTTTATCTTGCGCAGTTCTTTTATCAAACGCGGATGCTTCTCCAAAAAAAACGGTAGCCAACCGCCGATAAGCAGATACATGATATCGAACCGAAAAATTTTCGACAATGTGTATAGAAAAGGGAAAAAATAATATAGGTTGTTTTGGGCGGGCAGATAAACCACTTTGTTTGAACGGATTGTTTTCCATAAAAGATTCACTATGCGCCATGGTTGGGTGTGCAAAATCTCGGTATCAAATGTGTTTATACGGGTTCCTGCCTTCATGTTCCGTTTCAGCAATTCCAAACACTGGCGAGTCTTGGTGGCTTGCCCATCTTTTTTATCGGTTGTAAAACCGAAATAACCTAATACTAAAACATTGAATGCCATTGAATCTTATAAATTACGCTCGTAAAGATAACCAATTAGTTCTTTCGTTCTGCATTCATACTCCATTTCCGTATCTGAAAAATCTTTTGTGCGGCTTTGAGCATAATGAAAAAGAAAGCGTATCTCAAACCCTTTTCCCAACGTTTTTTATAGCGTAGATAGATGGGATTTTCCGTTATCTGATAAAGAACAGTCATCATATCCACGTGCAATTGATGATAAAATTTACTGCAAAAGGAACCATGCATATCATAGTAACTCCAATTCCCCAAACTAAAACGTGGCAATAATTTTTGCAAAGCGGTTTCAAAACGGGAGAACTCCTCGTGGTCGCCTGTGAAATCTTCATAATCGAACAACCCCAAAAGAGCAAAGATTGAACCGTTCAGAATGGATTTTCCGGGAACGTTAAACTCTTCTATAAAGGGCTCCCCATCTATCATTCCTGTGCAGAGAGAAGAAAGCATCACTTCTTTTGCTAAACGAACCGCTTTCAAGCAAGTATCTCTGTCAAGCAAACCTATCCGATAACAACGTATAAGGAACGAGATGGCCAAACCTTGGGTCATACCCGAAGCCTTTCCGTCTTCCATTTCATGCCTTACTCCTTGCGGTAAGTTTAAGCACCAAACTCCTTCTGGTGTTTGTTGCTCTAGAATAAAAGTCAGCACATCCTGTATGTTATTCCTTACATCCTCTCCATCATGAAGTCTGTTTAAAAGCCCCAAACCGTAATTCAAGACGGTGATGGGAACAAAACAAGGATAAACGCCGTTCCAATAAAAAACAGGTATGCCGTTTTTCATTTCTCCGGGATAAAAACCTTTGCCTTTCATGTCCAAATAATAGATATCCAGACTCAAAAGGTCTCTTGATACAGCCTTTTCCGGTAAATGCCAATAGTCGGGCGTGTTCGATAACTCATGTTTCAATACAGAAATGCCATATTTTATTTTTTTATAATATAGCATTTATAACCCCCTTGTCCGTTTTATAAACAATTCTCTATCCATACCGTCTATCTCAAGAGATTCCTTCCAAAGATTTTTTTGATACCGGAGGATTTTCTTAAAAGCAACCTTGTCTCTAAAAAACAAGGCAAAAGCAATATAAGGCATATATATCAACTTCCAGACAAAAAATTTAAAAGGATTCCAATGTTGACGTACATCTACAAAGCGGTTCAGGTGGTGTATGTACATTCCTGTCGGTATCCTGTTTTTTCGTGAGGCTCCATCTTTATGATAAATAATCGAGTTGAGCACGCAGGCCATTTTCTTGCCTTCCTCCCGCATACGCAAGGAGAAATCGAAGTCTTCCTCTCCGAAGAAAAAGCGGTTTGACAATAAGTCCGTGGTCTCTGTATCTGAATGCAGACGGGCGGCATAACACTTTGATTTTTTTTGCAACCAGGCATCGGGGTTTCCCAATAAGGCACGGTCGGCAAAGAGGGCGCAGCCGGTAAGCAAGGAAATAGGCATAAAATGTTTTTCCTTGATAGTTGAATATGGTTTGTTTCTGTAATTGTAGATACGTAATCCAAACACTAATTTTCCTCCACAATTCCGAATTAGATTTCTATTTCCAGTACAACGTATCTGCGGCGTGAGGGCCACGTATTGCGGATTTTTTTCGGCAAAGGTTTCGAGCTTTTCCAAAAAGTCGGATTCCACCAAGGTGTCGTTGTTGAGCAAGAGGTAATGGCTCGGCTTGGAGGAGCCTTCATTTGCCGCCAACTGTTCCACCAAGGCGATGCCTAAGTTATTGCCCTTGGCGAAGCCGTAATTTTCTTTCAAACAGTATATTATGCCCTGCCCCGCTTTCAAGGGTGAAGAAGGCGCTTCTCCTTGCTTCACCACAGAAAAATCCTTACCGCTATCGTTCAGAAAGGCGGTGATTTCCCGCGCCGATTCGTTTTCGGAACCGTTGTCCACCACCACCCATACGAAATCCTGCCTCACACAGGCAAAAAGAGAGGCAAGACACTCGATGGTGTCCTTAAAGCCGTTCCAATTAAGCAGGATAATAGCGGTCATAAAAATTCACACTTCTCAAAAAGCGGTGTAAAGATAAGGCTTTTCAAGCAAAAGTTTTCAACGCAGGCGGTATAATCCGAGCAGACAGGCCACAAAGAGCACGGTTTCGGAAAGGGTCATCGCCCACGAACCGGCTTCCACCCCGAGAAAAGAGGCTGTGCAAAGGGTCCACACTATGCTGGTTATGCCGGCAAGCAAGACGTTGCGGAAGAATTTTCCGGACTTGTCGAGGTTCACCAAACCCACGATACCCAACA
>CAMWTX010000189.1 GCA_947177315.1 uncultured Bacteroidales bacterium
TCTCTAATAGAAGTCACACTCTCCGGTATTATCACCGATGTCAAACCGCCACAAAAAGAAAAAGCATTTTTCCCAATAGAGGTTACCATATAGGTTCTACTGTCATACGTCACCGTGGAGGGAATAACCACCGATCCGGAATAACTATCATGGTATTGCCTTTCATATGTCACCTCCACTTCTTTGGTGTCGCTGTTGGTAATGTTGTAATAAATACCACCCTTCTCAAAGTCGTAAGCCTGCACACTGAACACCCCCAACAGAGCGAGTAAACCGACAAGAATTAATTTTCTCATATCATATTGTTTTTATTTAATTTGCAAGCCAAAACCGAACCCTATCAAGGGGCTTTTGCCCAAAGGAAACGGACGGACATAGCGACAAAGGTAGATATTTTTACGCCCTGAGAAAATCTGTAACACCGATGTAAATCAATATTTTATTATTATAAAGGGGTACGGACATACCAAAAACGGCTGTCCGCAGAAAATTTAGCACCACACTATCAATACTTTCCGTCCTTAACTTTATAATAATAAAATATTGATGGCCGTAACAAAACGTTTACAAGAAAGTTATCAACACACTAAAAATCTAAAATTCAATATAAAAAGACTCTTCAAACGCGGAATTCAACAATAAATGCGTTACTTTGAAAAGACTGTCATGAATGGAGTTCGTGCATCAATTCCTCATATACATATTCCGGACTTTGTATATACAAACCCGATTTCTCATTCTGAAGGTTTTCGTAGGTCCGCGAATTATAGACTTTATCCAAAGCATCTTCCATCTGCATATCATTACGCTCCATAAAGACTTATCACATCCCTCGTGGTACATTCCACCATATATTGAAAATCGCTCATTGCAATGCCCCTCCCCGATTATGACAGAATGCCGTAACATCCATAACCATATTTCCAAAACTTTGCGTGTGCATTACATCATAGAACTTGTCCAGCATTTCAACGCCTCCAAATTCCTTCAGATACCGATACGCTTGCCGTCCAGTAAGATTATGTTTTTTGGAAAACTCTGAAATGAACATTACGATATATTCTATCTTGTCGTTCATCGATGCCTTATCCTTTATATGGTTTCATATCGCAAATATAATGATAAAATCCGCGCTTTATATTCTGCCATAGCATTTTCCCCGGCTGTCCGGAGCCAAGTCACTTCAAACGCGGCCTTCGGAAAAACTTGGACGAGGCTATTTTGTTCTTTATGGCGGTTTGCTTACCTTTACATTTATGTTGTTTGGAAGACGGAATACCCCTATCCGAAAGAGGATGAAACACTTTGTTTTCGCCTTGGCGTGCCTGCCGTGGACGGGAACGGTGGCGCAGGAATCTTTCCGCATCCTGGATTATTCGCCCGCACCGGGGCAGTTTATCGATTACACGCAATTTCTTTATCCGGGGCAAAGAGCGCAGGATCTCAAGGCCACGCAAGTCTGCCATATATTGGATTCGCTCTACAAGGAGGCTTCTTTTATATACATCGCCTCGCTCGGCGGATTCGGGGGCAGCATCACGGTAAAACTCAACAAACCCGTACCCAATCGGGAGGGTGCCGATTTTAAGGTGTTGGGCAATGCCTTTTACGATGCCGCCCATACGCCCCAGCTGAGCGACACCCCGGGCGGCAGTTCCGAACCGGGCATCATTTGGGTGAGCCGCGACGGGAACGGCAACGGAATCGCCGACGACCCCTGGTACGAGATTGCCGGCAGCGAGCACCATCATCCGCAGACCGTAAGCGACTACGCCCTCACCTATTATTTCGACCCGGCCAATCCTTCCACCCACATCGCCTACAAAAGCGCCACGGGCGATACCGGCCATATCTTCCGCATTTCCGCCCATACGCAACCCACTTATTTTCCGATTTGGCTCTCTGCCGACAGCCTTACTTTCAGCGGACGCAAACTGCCGCCCAACGCGCGGCTCATTGAGAACAACGGCCGGAAGCAATGGCTGATGCTGTGCTACCCTTACGGCTATGCCGACAACCAGCCCAACAACAGCCTTTCCTGCGGCATCGACCTCGACTGGGCGGTGGATTCAAGCGGCATGCCGGTGGCTTTGGAACAGGTGGATTTCATCAAGGTGGTGTGCGCCACCAATCAGCAACCCGACTTGAGCGTGGGCGAGATTTCCACCGAATTTGCCGGCATTCTGGCGCTGCATGGCGACAACACGGGGCTGAAACCGGTCGAGAACGGAACGGACTTGAAAGTTTTCCCCAACCCGTGCCAAGACAGAATCCGCGTGCAGCGGGCCGCCTCCGCCCAAGCCGAATGGCTATGCGTGTTCGACCTCAGCGGCCGCTGTCTGCTGCGCCTTTGCGTTCCCGCCGGGCAAAACGGCATCGAGCTGGAAACCGACTCCTGGCATCCGGGTATCTACCTGCTGCGCTTTGCCGGAAAAACGCTCAAACTGGTAAAATTGTAAATCATGGAGAAGAAATGCCCGCGTTGCGGTAAGAAATTCGAATGTCGGCACGAGGATATATCCCGTTGCGCCTGCAGCAAGGTAAAGCTTGGCAAGGCGGCCTCCTCCCATATAGCCCGCACCTACGGAGAACAATGCCTCTGCACGGCATGCCTCAGGAAAATCGAAAAGGAATGTCGCGCCGCCCCTCAGGAGAGCCGGCGCGACATTATCCTGCGCGGAGTGAGGGTCAACAATCTCAAGAATGTGGATGTGAGTTTTCCGGCCGGGAAACTTATCGTGGTGACGGGACTTTCGGGTTCGGGCAAATCGTCTTTGGTGTTCGATACTCTCTATGCCGAAGGGCAACGCCGTTATGTGGAAAGCCTCAGTTCCTACGCCCGCCAGTTCCTGGGGCGCATGAGCAAACCCGAGGTGGATTTTGTAGATGGCATCTCCCCGGCCATCGCCATCGAACAGAAGACCCTCAACGCCAATCCGCGCTCCACCGTTGGCACGGTTACCGAAATCTACGAATACCTGAAACTGCTTTTTGCCCGCATCGGCAAAATCTATTCGCCCGTTTCGGGCTGCGAGGTAAAGCGGCATTCGGTGGCGAATGTGGCGGATTTCGCCGCCACGCTGCCGGAAGGCACCAAGCTGTACATCCTCTCCCCCATCTGCATACGGCAGGGGCTGAGCGTGGGCGAATACCTGCAACTGATTGAGAAAATGGGGTTCAGCCGCCTCTATAAAGCGAATCCCAAAGACGCCTCACGTTCCAAAATCGTGGATATTTCGGAATGCGGCCCGGATACCGACCTCCAAGGGCATTACCTGTTGGTGGACCGTCTGGTGGTCAAGAAGGAAGACGAACCGGGAGGCATGTATTCACGCATCTTCGATTCGGTGCAGACCGCTTTTAACGAAGGCGAAGGCCGTTGCCTGTCTCTTATCC
>CAMWTX010000190.1 GCA_947177315.1 uncultured Bacteroidales bacterium
CAAAACATCCAACGGCTGTTCGGGCGCGGTGCGGAGGCTCACCGTAAAGCCCATGCGTTTGGAAAGGCTGTCGGAGGTAAAGACCTCGTCGGCATCGCCCACCCATACAAAATAGGCCTTCCCGGCCATGCGGTTCACCACCTCCACCGGAAATTCCGATTGCAGACGGTCGGTATCCTGCATGTTCTTCAATGCCGTTTCGGCAAAGACAAAGCGCAATCCCGCCACCTGTTCCAGACGGGTCAGTTCTTCCTTATCGAAACTCCGCCATATCCGGGCATCCTGCAACTTGCCTTCCACATCCTTGCAGGCAAGAGCGTTGTTGCGCTTGCTTTCCAGCACCGTTTCGCATTCGTGCAGCAATTTCTGCGCCGGCATCGTTTCCGAGGCGGCCGACACTTGCCCTGCTTTTTTGCCCTGTTCTTTCGCCTCGCGCTTGAATTCCGCCAAGACCTTTTCGATACGCTGCAAGAGCGGATAGAATTCCTCATCGGATTTTTCGCTATAGACTTCCTCCTGGCGTATATCCAAAAGCCCCATCCGCTGCAGACGTTCCATGAACGCGGCAAAATCGCGGTGATACACCAGAATGGAATAGCGGGTCATAGGTACAATCATGGTTCCACCTCCTCTGCATGACGGTTCTTGACTATCTTCTGCGCCGACTTGGCCAAATTCTCCTCATCTTCGATAAAGCGTTTTATCTTGCGGATCGCTTCGTTGTAGCCGGGAATCTGAACTTTTTCGTACAGATTCACCTTTTGGGTGGTTTTCTTGCGCGCCGTGTCGAGCAACTGCATCTTGTACATAAAAATCTCGCTTTCGATGCCGATGCGCACCAAATCCTTCAACAATCCCAAGCCATCGGCATACCACAGCGGCGCCCCGAAAAGCTTGTACGGCTTTTCCGAAAAGTCGATGCCGGCAAGACGCGGAATCTTTACCCCTGCAATCTTGTAATATTCGAGATGCACGTCTTCCACGCGGATCAAATCGGGGCGGAACTCGGTGAACAGACGGGCAAAACCGTCCATCTGCCGCAGTTTCTCCGCCAGTTCCCGGTCTTTTCCCTCGGCATCCGCCTTGGCGCGCTTTACCTCAAGACGCAAGGCCGATTCCTTGTTCTTGATGGTGGGCAACGCCCGCGTCCGCGCCTTGAGTTTCTTGTCCAGCTCGTTGAGCGCGGTCTTGTTGTATTGAAACTTTATCGCCATGTGAGCGCCTTGTTATTTAGGCCAGTACCTATCCATCAATTCCTTCTTGATGGAAACTTCCGTCTGGGTAAAGTATTGGGAGAACATGCGCCAGATACGGTCCAGCATCTCGGTGGTATCGATATTGATGTCGATGGCCAGGATATTGGCTGCATAATCCTTGGCGAAAGCCAGGGCGCGTTCATCGTAATCGCTCAGTTCAAAACCGTTCTCGAGCTTGGTCTTGGCGTTGGCCGCATCGGCGTAGAGACGCACGGCGGCGTTCATCACCTGCGGATGGTCTTCGCGGGTCTGCTTGCCGATAACCAGCTGCTTCAAACGGGAAAGCGAACGGAATGGATCCACGATAACCTTGTTCACGTCGCTGTCGTTGCGCAGGAACAGCTGCCCTTCGGTAATGTAGCCCGTATTGTCGGGAATGGCGTGGGTAATGTCGCCCCCGCTCAAGGTGGTTACCGCCAGAATGGTGATGGAACCGCCCGAAGGCAACTGCACCGCCTTTTCGTAAATCTTGGCCAAATCAGAATAGAGCGAACCGGGCATGCTGTCTTTGGAGGGAATCTGATCCATACGGTTGCTCACGATACTGAGCGCATCCGCATAGAGGGTCATGTCGGTAAGCAGCACCAGCACTTTCTCGTTCTTGTCAACCGCAAAGTATTCGGCGGCGGTAAGCGCCATGTCGGGAACCAAAAGGCGTTCCACGGGAGGTTGCTCGGTGGTGTTCACAAAGCAGATGATCTTGTCGAGTGCACCCGCGTTCTCGAACGATTTCTTGAAGAACAGATAATCGTCATTGGTGAGCCCCATGCCGCCCAGGATAATCTTATCTACCTTGGCGCGGAGAGCCACCATGCTCATCACCTGGTTATAGGGTTGGTCGGGGTCGGCGAAGAAAGGAATCTTCTGTCCCGAAACCAGCGTGTTGTTCAAGTCGATACCCGCAATACCGGTGGGAATGAGCTGCGAGGGCTGCTTACGCTTCATCGGGTTGACGGAAGGACCGCCGATTTCGCGCCATTCGCCTTCGGTCTGGGCACCGCCGTCGATCGGTTCACCGTAAGCATTGAAGAAACGGCCCGCCAGATCCTCGCCCACCTTCAACCCCGGCACACGTCCGGTAAAAACCACTTCGGAATCGGTTGCCAAGCCTTCGGTTCCGGCAAATACCTGCAAGGTAACCCGGTCGCCGGCAATCTTGACCACCTGCGCCAAGCGGTCGCCCACCACGGCCAGTTCGTCGTTGGAAACACCCTCCGCCTTTACCGTCACGGTGGCTTTGGTTACGGCTTCCAGATGCGTATAAATGCGTTGAAAAGCTTTGTTGTTCTGCATGGTTTCGTGTTATTGCGCTTTTTGTTGGCGGCTGTTTAACATTTCCTCTATCTGACGTTCGTAGGCCTTGAATTCCTCGCTCTTGAACTGCGTGTAGTTCATCTGACGGAACACATTGATGATGCCCTTGTAAAAGTCCACGCAATCTACAAAAGTGTCGAAATCGAACTCCCGGTGACAAACATCCATCACCTTTTCGAACATGTATTTCTGCCGGTCCATCGGACAGAGGCTGTCGGTCTTGTCGAAGGCGTCCTGCTGCAGGATCACGAAGTCGATCAGCTCCGATTTCCAATAACGGTCGTGGTAGGAAACCGGCACACCGTCGTCGCCGAGGATGTTGATCTGTTCGTAGGCTTCCTTACCGCGCAGCACGAAGTTCTTACCTTCGTTCACCAACGGCACCCATTCGGTCCCCATCTTCTGGTCGAAGTATTCGATGATTTCGGGATATTCGAGGTATTTGGAATAACTGTCTATCGGGTCGATGGCCGGATAACGCTTGCTGTCGGCGCGCGCCTGCGAAAGCGCGTAGAAACAACGGGCGGCCTTTTTGGTGCCTTCCGTAACGGGTTCCGTGAGGTTACCGCCCGCCGGAGATACCGTTCCGATAAAGGTAATCGAACCCGAGGCGCCGTTGTTCAGATAGACGTAGCCGGCGCGGGCGTAGAAGCCCGAAATGATGGCCGGCAAATCCATCGGGAAAGCATCCTGCCCGGGAAGTTCTTCCAGACGGTTGCTCATTTCACGCAAGGCCTGCGCCCAACGCGAAGTGGAGTCGGCCAACAGCAATACACGCAAACCCATCGCACGGTAGTATTCGCCGATGGTCATG
>CAMWTX010000191.1 GCA_947177315.1 uncultured Bacteroidales bacterium
CTTCTTTATATACTGTATGACAAATGGAAATTGTAAAAACCTTCGAAAAAATTCTTTCGGAATTCAACGCCAAGGGCTATGTCTATCCAGTATCAGTTGGTACACTTGATTTTACGATGATTCGGGAAACCAGCATCACCAGAAAGATGGAGCGGGAACTGAAAACATTCTTCTACAACAACCGGGAAAGGATTGATGCGTTTATTTGGCATTATGAGAAATTCAAAAGAGAAATCCAACGAAAACGCGAAAAGTTTCTTTATAAATGTTTAAAAGAGGTGCGTTTGGAAACAGGTAAGGATTGGAGGATTTATCAGGATTGGGATCTTTGCATTTCATTTAATGACGAAAAGAGAAAGTCACGCATCGGTATAGAAACCCGTTTCATGGGCGAAACTTCTGACAACCCATTAGGGGATTTTTGTATTTACATTACGGTATGGGAGAAGAAATATTTCGATGCCTACGAGGATGAGCTTAAAGAGGCTTTCCCAAAAGAGAAAGGCAAAGACAAAGAGCTATTCGTAGATGATGAATCTTGGGGTGCAAACCGCAAAGTTCTCCGCGTAGGGGAAATTCCTGCGGATGATGATCATATAGATCAAATAGTGGCGGAATTGAAGGAAACGTATGATAAGTTGGAACCCATAGCCGCCGAACACAAGTAATGTTCAAGAGCGGCCGTGCCTTAGGCACGGCCGCTCTTATTTTCGGTTCAGCCCCAAGGCTTGCGTTTTATAAGACCTTTGCGGTATCCTGCATCCGGATGTCGGAAAAATACTGTATATTTGAATTAGGAAGATACCGGATGTTGGTTGCCAAACCGATGTCGATATGCGGTATCTTCAAGAAGTTAAACCTTAAAAACAAAGATTACCATGGTTAAGACAAAAAAATGGATTTGCACGGTTTGCGGTTTTGTTTACGAAGGCGCCAACCCTCCGGCCAGCTGCCCTCAATGCAAGGCAGGTGCCGATAAGTTCAAGGAACTGGTGGAAGACGACCGCCTTCTTTCTTTCGTTACCGAACATCAGATTGGCGTCGCCAAGGATTGCGATGAAGAAATGAAGAAAGACCTGAACAACCACTTTATGGGTGAAGCCACCGAAGTGGGGATGTATCTGGCTATGAGCCGTCAGGCGGACCGCGAAGGTTATCCCGAAGTGGCGGAAGCCTTTAAACGCTATGCGTTCGAAGAAGCCGAACACTGCGCCAAATTTGCCGAATTGTTGGGCGAAATGGTATGGGATACCAAGACCAACCTTGAAAAGAGAATGCATGCCGAAGCCGGCGCCAACGCCGACAAGATGCGCATTGCCAAGCGTGCCAAGGAACTGAACTTGGATGCGATTCACGATACGGTTCACGAAATGGCCAAAGATGAGGCTCGTCACGGACAGGGCTTCGCCGGGCTTTATAACCGGTATTTCAAGAAGTAGCTTTGCTCACTTTTTTCCCGCGCTCCCTTATACAAAGAGGAGAGAAGGGCAACCTTCTCTCCTCTTTCTTTTTTGTAGCGGGGACGAGAATTGAACTCGTGACCTCCGGGTTATGAATCCGACGCTCTAACCAACTGAGCTACCCCGCCGGGGTTTTGCGTTTTGCGGCTGCAAAGGTAATAATTTTTTGAACATCACCAAGAACAAGAGAGAATCATTATCTTTGCAGTTTGGTGCTAAAGGCAGTAAACCCCACAACACGCGATGAAAAGGATTAAAATGGTTGATATCCGTAGGCAGGACAAGCGTGTCCGCAGGCGGATAAGGAAAAGCTGGAAGCGTATTGTAAAGGCTTCCGATTTTATCAACGGCAGGGATGTCGAGCTGTTTCAAACCCGAATGCAGCAGTATATGGGCGTGGAACACGTGATTCCTTGCGCCAACGGTACGGATGCCCTGCAGATTTCCCTGATGGCGTTGAACCTGGAACCGGGCGACGAGGTGATTGTTCCCGCGTTCAGTTTCGTTTCTACGGCCGAAGTGGTAAAGGTGCTGGGATTGAAGCCGGTGTTCGTGGATATCGACTGCAACACCTTTAATATAGATGCCACGCTTATCGAAAGCGCCATTACCGACAGAACGCGCGCCATCATTCCGGCGCACCTTTTCGGGCAATGCGCCGATATGGCGTTGATTATGGACATCGCCGCCCGTTACAACCTGTTTGTGATAGAAGACGCTTGCCAGGCTTTGGGTTCGGATTATATCCTGCGCGAAGGCACGGGGCAGCTCAAGATGGGGCCTTTTACCTACGATTACCGTTGCGTAAAGGAGGGCATCCGCAAGAAAGCGGGCACGGTGGGGCATATCGGCTGCACGTCGTTTTTCCCGACCAAGAACCTGGGCTGCTACGGCGACGGCGGGGCTATCTTTACCAACAGCAACGAACTGGCGGACCGTTTGCGCAAGATTGCGCAGCACGGATCGGCCAAACGCTATGTGCACAGCCTGGTGGGGGTGAATTCCCGTCTTGATACCTTGCAGGCGGCGGTGTTGAACGCCAAGTTGCCGTATTTAGACCGCTACAACGCCAAACGTGCGCAGATAGCTATGGTCTATGACCGCTATTTCGTTAGCTGCATGCAGTTGAAAGTGCCCGGACGCGCGCCGCATTCTTCGCATACTTTCCATCAGTATTGTTTGCTTTGCCGCAGCGAACGCGAGCGCAACGCCTTGCGTTTCCATATGGAAAGCCTTGGTATTCCTTCCCGGGTGTATTATCCGGCTCCCTTGCACTTGCAGAAAGCCTTTGCCGATTTGGGCTATAAGGAAGGCGATTTTCCGATAGCGGAAAGCACGGCCTTGCGTATTCTGGCCATTCCCGTGCAGCCTTTGCTCAAACGCCGGCAGGTGGAATATATCGCCGAGGGTATATTGAGCTTTTTTGATTAATTTCGCGGCTCTCCCGTAAAATGGAAGAGCCATGAGGCCCTGTAGTTCAATGGATAGAACGGAAGTTTCCTAAACTTTAAATAGGGGTTCGATTCCCCTCGGGGCTACAAATTATCTGTTATACATCGCGGTTGACGCATGAGTTCATGCCACTGAGATTGAACGCCACATTCTGAACAAAGCCGTTATCTACCACATAGATTTTTTGCGGTGCTTTTTTCATTAATTTCAACTTGTTGTTGAATCTCGGAAGATAAGTTCGGTACAATGTTTTTAATGAATAAAATCGGGCTTGGTGGATTGTTGGTTGGGAGCGTGTTGAATTGCGAAAGTTTTGCTATTTTTGTTTTTCCGAAGCAATCCGGGTGAGTTACTTTGATTGAAAATTGCCCATCCGATTAACTTACATTGAACGATGAAAAACAAATATTCCGATCTGATTGATCAGACCTTTGAATTTCCGAAAGACGAATTCAAGGTGGTTGACGGTGA
>CAMWTX010000192.1 GCA_947177315.1 uncultured Bacteroidales bacterium
TTCTCTTACCGCTACGGCTTCTCCCGCTTCCGGAAGCCAGATACCCGAAGGAACGGCCATTACGGTAACGCCTTCCGCTTCGGTCGATCAGATTTTGTTCAAACTTTATGCGAAGGCGGCTGATGTAGACAAAGACAGCAACTTCCTCACCACCGCCACCGTATATTCCGAAACGGTAAAACCTGTTCCCACCGAAGAAAAACCCATTGTCCGCGTAGGGCTTTCCCAGAATGGAACATGGAAATATTTCAGCTATGGCTATACATTCCTGCCGGGTGTTCCCCGTCCGGTCTTTACGCCTGCCGGCGGTGCGGTGCCCGAGGGCACGGAAGTGGAACTCACGCTTGAAAGAGAAGGCGTGGCAGCCACCATTTACTACACCACCAACGACAGTGTTCCGCAAGTGGGCAAATCTTTTACCCAAACCTACACCCAAAAGATTGTGGTGAACCAACCCATGACCATCAAGGCCATAGCCGTAACCGCAGAGGGCGAAAGTTCCAAAATGACTTCGGCTACCTATACGATTCAGACCACAACGCCCGAAGAGCCGAAAGACACCGTAGAGACGCCTGTTTTCAGCAGGGCGTCCGGCAAAGTGGAAAAAGGCACGAGAATAGTCATTTCCTGCTCCACGCCCGATGCCGTGATTTACTATGCCCTCGACGGAGACGAACCCACCACGGCGAGCGAGGTGTATAGCGAACCGATAGCGATTGAGGCGGTTACCACCATCAAGGCCATCGCCGTGAAAGACGGCTGGGTGAATTCCGAAGTGGCGGAAGCCACCTATTTGGTTCTGGCCGATCCGACGCCGGGAATTGCGTTGGGTTTCAACCCCGCCAGCGGTTCCACGGTAAATGTGGGCACGAGTGTGACGATAGGAACGGGCGGCGCCAAAGGTGTGTTCTACATGATGTATGGTTCCTTGGAGGAAGCGAAGGCAGCCGAATGGGATCAAGACCGGGCCAGGCCCTATGACGCGGAAATGCCGCCCGTGCTGAGCGAGGCACAGAACACCATCAAGGCCACCTATACGATGGACGGCGAACTCCTTGCCGACACTTTCTTCTATGCCACCTATATTATCAAGAAAGCGGAATCGGTGAATCTGACGTTCCTGCCCGCTTCCGGTTCGGTGGTGGAAGACAGCACCGAGATTACCGTTAGCGCCAGCACGGAAAATGCAGTTATCTATTATATGGTCTATGCGGACAGTATGGAGAGCGTGGAGGGTGCCGACAGGTTTATCGCGGATGCCTATATGATTTCCGTGGAAGGCAATCCCGTGATTACCCAAGGAAAAACTTTCCTCAAATGCGGCGTTTTCGACAACAAGGCGGGAGGACTTAAGTATTTCTACGCCTCCTATAAGATAAAAGAACCGGAGGCAGTGCTCGATACCGTGGAAAAGCCTACGTTCAGCCTATCTTCCGGCTTAGTGGCGAAAGGCGCGAAAGTGGCGATTTCCTGCGCTACGGAGGATGCCCATATCTATTATACCCTCGACGGGGCGGAGCCTACGATTATCAGCCTCCCGTACAGCGATTCGATTGTGATTAACGAATCCATGACCCTCAAGGCGGTTGCGTTTAAGGCAGGCATGACGAAATCGGAAGTGGCTGTGGCCTACTACACGCTTAGAACCGTGGCCAACGAAACCGAGGAGTTGGCGGGCGTAAGCCTCTATCCCAATCCGAACGACGGTCTGTTCCATATAAGCGTTCCCGTAGACGCCCAAGTGGAAGTGTTTACGGTGGGCGGACAGCTGGTGGAACGCCTTGCCCTGACCGCAGGAACCCATAGCCTGCGTGTGGAGAACAGCGGCCTTTACTTTGTGCGTGTACGCGCCAACGGGCAGGTGACCATTCAGAAAGTTCTTGTTTATTAGTTAAAATTTTAATAATCAAAAAAAATAAAGATTATGAAAAGGTTTATTATATTTATGCTGGCCGCCCTTATGGGCTGCAGCATGTCCTGGGCAGGAGAATCGAGCCCGAGGAAGGGAGTGGCATATTTGACCGTCAAGGTTGCTCCTGAAGGAAAGAGTCCCTCCAGCCAGGCTCTCGTAGGGGCGACGATAACCGTTAGGATCGCAAGCACGGGAGAATTATTACCGGTGGATCAGTGGTCGTCTAATCCGTATACGTTAGAACACAGCGGGGATTGCGCTGAATTTACTTGCCAGACAGGTGTCGAATACGAGATTGAGGTAAGTGCTTCCGGATATGAGACCCAAAAGCGGACGTGGACTTCTGCTGATTATGAGTATCAGTTTTTCTATATGAAAGAGGGATTCGATCCGGTAGAGGAGGGCCACGCCCAACTTACCGGCACGGTTGCCATGGAAGGGGGTGGCCAATGGCCTAAGGACTTGTGTATCGCCTTGCTCGACGCTTCCAACGAACTCTTGGGCGTGGCTTCGGATTTGAGCGGCGGCACCTATGCGTTCTCCAATATAGAGTTGGGTTCGGTGGTAAAGTTCCATTTGACGACCGACAAGCAGGCTCCCATCTCCAGCCATCCCGATTATGTCTTTGTGGGAAGCGGCACCAATCCTATGTCGTTTACCCTGCCTGCCCAAGCGGGCGACGATGCGGTGGTGACCCAAAACCTTACGGTACGCTACACGGGTTCCGCCCCGGCCACTGTGGTGGGCTGCGTGCTGGACGGAACAACAGGAAAGAGCGTGGATAAGGTGGATGTAACGATAAGCAACGGGAGTATTACCAGAAGTGTAAAAACCCAGTCGAACGCACTCTCTAACTACGTGGGCTGCAACGGTAGCTATATGTATCAATTTGACACAATACCGGCCGGCACCTATACGCTGGAGTATTCCAAGACTGGCTATAAACCGGGCACGCAGAACTATGCTTTTAGCGTCACCGGTCCCGACCAGATGGTGGTCGTGCCCGCCATCACCTTGGAAAAAATCCCCATGACAACGTGCAACTACTATGGCACCCTCAAATATACGGATGCAAACTCTCAGGAAGTGCTGGTGTCGGGCGCCACGGTAACCGCCTATTCCGATGCGGCGGGCACCACGGTTTTGGGCACGGCCACCACCGATGAAAGCGGATATTGGATCAAATCGCTTACCCTTGAGACGGGCTCGGTGGTGTATTTCGGCGCTACGGGCGAAAACATCGTGGTGGAGCAGAAAACCGCGCAGACAGTACCGTCGACGTCGACGAGAAACCAAGAGGTAACCATCGTCTGCACGCCCACGACTTCTCCGATACCCAAGGTATCGCTCACTGTCAACGGAAACCCGGCATCAAGCGGTACTGAATCGGCAGCCGCCAAAGGAACCAAATCACTCGA
>CAMWTX010000193.1 GCA_947177315.1 uncultured Bacteroidales bacterium
TCCTTGGTCTGTTCGGCCTGACGGGGATTGGTGCCGGCGCGGTTCTGTTCCCTTTCGTATTTGAGCAGCATTTCCTCATAGGAGGGGCTGATGCGCAGGCCGGGGTCGTTCTTGGCGTTGACGCTCAGCAGCAGTTTGCCGTTGTCGTTCACAAGGTAAAAGTCGGGAATGATGCTTGCGGCCACGTTTTCCGAAACCTCGCCGCCGTGTCTGCCGGGTTTGGGGTCGAGGGTCTTGATCAGATCCACGGCCTCTTTCATGTCTTCTTCGCTTACCTTGAGTTTTTCGGCCATGCGGTTGTACTGGCGCTTTACAAAAGGTTCAAAGCATTTTTCGAGGATACGCGCGGCGGTCTGCAACACAAAAAGCGAACCCAGGTCGGCTTTTTTCTCCACGGCATCTTCTATTTTGTTGCGGATTTGAATCAACAGGCATTCGCGCAGATCCCTGCCGCCGATGCCGGAGGGTTCGAGCCGCTGTATGCGTTGCAGCACCTCTTCCACCTGCCGGTTGGTTACCATCAGGTTATAACTGAAAGCCAGGTCGTTCACCATGGCATCCACCGAGCGTTGCAGATAGCCGTCCTGGTCGAGGTTGCCGATAATCACTTCGCCTATCTGCCGCTGCACGGCATCCATGGGCAACATGCCCAGTTCATCGGTCAGTTGTTCCTGAAATCCTTTCTTAAAGCGGATAGGAGCCTGGTAATCGTCTTCGGGGTCGCGGTAGTTGTTCGATTTAAGCTTGTAGGCGTAGTCTTCGCGCTCGGCGTCCACATAGTCGTTCACATCGAAATCGCGGCTGTCTTCCCCGGCGTCGAGCCTGGAATCGGAGGCGCTGTCGTCATCGTTGAAATGCCCTTCGTCGGAGGTGTCTTCCAAGTGGTTGAGGGAAATTTCCTCGTTGGCGTTGCCGGCGGTCTCCTCCAGGGCGGGGTTGTTCTGCAATTCTTCCTTGACCCGTTGTTCCAAGCCCATGGTGGTAACCTGCATAAGCTTCATCAGCTGCAATTGCTGCGGCGAGAGCTTCTGCATAAGCTTTTGAGACAGATTTTGGTTCAGTTTGAGCGCCATGGCGAAACACTTGGAAAAGATTGCGAATTTACGAATATCACGGCTTTGGAGCCAAGGATTCCGCCGGCTCGGGAATTTTCTTGCGGTTATGGTATTCCACCATCAGGAAACAATAGGGCAGGCACACGTAGGTAAACGAAATATTTTTAAGGAACACTTCGATGCAACAGAATGCAAAAAGAGAAAGCAACCATATCCATCCCCATAAACGGCGATTCTTCCATACCAAATGGACGGCCTGTACCCAAAACAGAAAGAACACGCACAAGCCGACAGCCCCGTTTGAGACCAGCACAGACAAAAACTGGTTGTGCGGATGATGATAGGCTTTGCGCAAATTGGGATAATGCTCAGGGGTGCAACGTGCTACAAAATCTTTCCTGAAACTGGCGCCGAAACCGAAAACAGGCTTTTCTTTTGCCATTTCGAGAGCCGTGTTCCAGGCATAAAGACGGGGAAGCAGCGAACCGTCGTTGGTTATTTTCTGTTCGTGGTTTTCCATTTCGTTCAACACACGTATGCTGTTGGTGAAACGGCCTGAAATCCCCTTCTCTAAATAATGGATCCCCCCTATGCCGGATAACAGCAACAATGCACTCAGGCTATAAGCGATGCTCCATCGTTTCTTTCGGAAAGAGAAAACAAGCATTGTTATCAGGGTTACCACAAACATGAACTGTCCGGTTTTGGAGTTGGACGTAATCAATATAAGCGAAAAGAGCAGCAGGATAAATACCGCCACACATTTTTTAAGACGGGAATTCAGCCACGGATGTTTTTGAACCAGTGCGATAAAAGTCAGGGAAAAGGCAAGGTTGAAAATCAAGGCTTCGAGGGTGGTGTTCATGATGGGGTGGAGGTAAGCCCAGCCGAAGTAGATGCCTTGGTTTGAAAGAAATTCGTTTACGGAATACAGTAAACCGACGTTCACATACCGTGCCTTGAAGTATGGTTCAAAAATGGAAAAACAATACACTAATTGCGTTATTTTCACAACAACAAACAATACACAGCCTATTACAAAACAGAAAGCGAACAAGCGGATCCGTTTGCGGGAGAAAAAACGGGGAGTCATTCCCCAAAAGATAAAGGGAAAGAGAAGTATCGGTGTTTGTTGCAGGGTGTACCGGACGGCAAGTTCAGGATAGGAGGCATATACAACAGATACCCAAGTAAGCAGGTACAACAGTAAAAATGCCAGATAAGGCCGTAAGAAGCGGAATGCGAGGGCTCTCCGTGGAACGGTCAAAACAAAGGCAAAGGCAATGCCCACGCTCACCCCGAGAAAATAAGAGGGTAGGTGCCACGGTGTCCAGAAGAAAGCTACCGCTAAGGCAAGAGAAATGGTTTGCAGTAAAGCCAAAAGCCGTCTTGCCATACGGACATAAAGATGCAGCTTGCCAAGGCATAGGTTTTTGCGGTGTTCCCACAAAAAACAAAGACCGAAAATCACCGCCAGAAATCCCGGAATGCTGATGAAGTTAAGGGAGGTGGAATATAGATCGAACCATCCCATCAACAGGCATCCCATGATCCATCCCACGATGATAAGGGCAAAAGTATGCCGGCGTTTCCAGGCCAAAGCAAAAAGCGAATAGATCAAAGCCGAAAAGACCAACGCATAGGCCGCCGCATGCCACGTGCCTAGATAAACGTACAGAGACCCGAAAAAGGAGCGGACATTCGAGCGGTCACCATAATTGGAGGTGATTCGTATGTATTGATCGTTGATGTTGGAAACATAATTTTTATCACCGGCAACCCGGCAGAGATTAATCATGGGGGCGTAAATAACCTCCGGATTCCGGCATTCGAGCGTGTTCTGCGCCAAATCCTCGCTTAGGCCATATACGCCAGCTGTAACATAGGCAAGGGCATGGTAGGCAATAAAAGTGGAAATCTCCGCCTTGTAGGTGGGTTGCTGTATTCTGGATTCAGGAATGTCTTTGTCGGCGGCCGCCACATACAGCAGCATCCAATAGGTGGCGAAAAAGAATGCCAGACCGGTAAAGACCGACAGGAATACGATCTTGATGCCGAATTTGGTTTTGCCCGTCAACAGCCGTAGTAAAAGTCCGCCTGCCAAAGGTATCAGAAACCAGCATTTAACGAGAAAAAGCAACGCCACCCCGAGAAAACCGAATACATAGAGCCAATAGCGTTTATGGTTTTTGTCGGCGGCGAACATCCAGAAGATATTCAAACCCATGAGCAGGGTAAACAGATGCCCGAAAAAGCCGTGTCCCGCCCAT
>CAMWTX010000194.1 GCA_947177315.1 uncultured Bacteroidales bacterium
GTCTATTTCACCATCGACCCCGTCAGTGCCAAGGAAAACCCGCTGATATTCAACCGCACGGTGAACCTTAAAGCCACCAGGGCCAAAGAAAGCGCAACACAGCAACAATAGTGAACAAGCTTCCCTTTCTCCTTTCGGGATTGGCCGCCCTGTGGCTCGTGGCCTGTCAGTCCGAACCGCACAAAAAAGCGGAACTGAACGTGGCCGGTTCACAAGGCCGGGCCTTGGCCTTGTTCGAGATTTCGGAGGAAAGGGGCGCGGTTTTCGTAGATTCGGTCTATCCCTCCAAACGGCAGGCCGACTTGTATTCTTTTCCCTGCGAGGCACTGCATATCTACGCCCTGTTTTTTCAAGGCACGAATGAACCTTTGGTGTTGTTGCCCATGCCGAACGAGGATTTACAGTTGAACACCTCCTACGGTTCACCCGTTGCCGAGGCAAAACTGCGTGAACCATCGGCTTCTCCCGTCAATCATGCCTGTATCGCCTACCAACAGTCGGTTTTGCAAACCGAAGCGCAAATCGAAGCGGCGGAACAGGATTGGATTTCGAAGCGTTACACGGTAACAAACACCGATTCCCTGCATGATGCCTGCGCCCGGAGGATAGACAGCCTTTTTTCGGCGATACGGCAGGAAGCCATGCAACTTTGCCGACAGCACACCAACAATCTGCTGCCGGTATTCATCATTAATAAAACCGTAGCCAACCGGATGCTGTTCGATATGGAAAACGGCAGCGACCTCGCTTTCTTGAAGGCCTGCGCCGACAGTCTGGTACAGGCGATGCCGGAAAACGGCCATGCCGCCCGCCTGCTCTTTCATATCGAACGCGCCGCCCACCACTTGGAACAAGAACGCATTTTTGCAAACAACGGAGGAAAATAGTATTAATATAAAGATGGAGACAGGTAACCACTTTCTTTCGCTCGAACTGAATAAAGGAAAAAAGATATTTTTCCTTTCCGATTTCCATTTGGGCGCCCCCGACTACGCGCAGAGCCGCGCACGGGAAAACAAAGTGGTGGCTTGGATAAACGCGCACAAGCACGAAATGGACGCCCTTTTTCTGCTGGGCGATATTTTCGACTACTGGTTCGAATACCGTTATGTGGTGCAGAAAGGATTCGTGCGCTTCTTGGCCAAGATAGCCGAACTTACCGACAGCGGCATTCCCGTACACTTTTTTGGAGGCAATCACGATACTTGGAACTTGAACTATTTTCAGCAGGAACTGGGCATGCACGTGTATCGCGGCAATATGGAACTGCAGATAAACGATGCCCGTTTCCTGATAGGGCACGGCGACGGCCTTGGTTCAAACGAGCGGGGCTATAAGTGCATGAAGACCGTTTTCGAAGCCAGGACAAGCCGCGTTCTCTATGCCGCCCTGCACCCGTATTGGGGTAGCCGGTTGGCCAAATCCATGTCGCGCCACAGCCGCAAGGCGGGCATGCGAGCCGGAGAAGAAAAGCATCGGCACGAACAATGGAAAAACCGCAACCTCTTGGCGTTCATGCAGGACACCTTGCGGCAAAAGCATATCGATTTCTTTATCTTCGCCCACCGGCACTGGCCTGTATTGGTGGAACTCGACGGCGAGGAAGTAAAGGTGCTCAACGATGGTCAGGCGGTGCTGGAACACGGCAAGGAGGCCGGCAAACGCGCCTCTTTCTACCTCAACACCGGCGATTGGCTTCATTACTGCACCTACGCTTCTTTTGACGGCGACACTTTGAAACTGGAGGGGGAATCGATTCAAAACTCGTTCTAAGCATGGAAAACAGCTGCATTTTTATCGAGGGAATGGAATTCTATGCGCACCACGGTTGTTTTGCCGAGGAACGCACCATCGGCACGTGGTTCAAGGTGGATCTGTATCTCTACGCCGATACCTTGCAGGCGCAACTCTCCGATAATCTGGATGCCACCATCAACTACGCCGAGGTATATAACAAGGTAAAGGAAGAGATGGGCGTTTCTTCCAAATTGATGGAACACGTGGCCAGGCGTATCGCCGACCGCATCTTCCGCGATTATCCCGGCGTGGAAAAACTGCGGCTCAAGCTGCAGAAACTAAATCCGCCCTTGGGCGAAAAAATCAAATCCGCCGGGGTGGAACTCTGCCTGAAGCGGTAGTCTCCGGACGGTGCTTGAAAACGCCTTTATTATATTAATATAATAATTCGGATCATGTTTCGCAAAGACCGAGAAATAACGGACCTCAACGCCATCATGGAAATCATGAAACGTTGCCATGTCTGCCGGTTGGGGTTCAACGACCGCCAAAGCGGATACCCCTATATCGTGCCGATGAACTTCGGGCTCATCGAGAAAGACGGCAAGACGGTCTTGTGCTTTCATTGCGCCAAACGCGGATACAAATTAGATTGCATGGCGCAAGACAACCGAGTGTTCTTTGAAATGGAATGCGATGTGGGACTTGTCTATAACCCTGCCCACAAACACAATACGGACATCTTTAAAAGCGTAACCGGCCGCGGGCGCGCTCAAATCATAGAAAATCCCGAGGACAAGCGTGTCTTTCTGCAAGCGCTCGTTGACCGCTACCACGACCAACCGATTGCCGTCACCTCCGCCGATGCCGACCGCTGCACCATCTTTACCGTAACCGTAGAAGAACTCTGGGGAAAAGAGAAGAAAGTACCTGCCACCCCCGGAAAATAAGAAATATGGGGAAATAAGAAATAGAACAATCCAAAGGGCTTCCCTCTAAAGAAGCCCTTTTAGTTTATGCTTGTCTCTGAATTTTGTGCTCTTTCTTTTCGTACAAAGTAGAAATTGCAACAGCAACCACAGCAATAACAGACAACGTGATAAAAACAGCTATTGCGCCCATATATCTCTCCTTTCTTTTCTTATTTGTCCTGTTCGGACTTGCTTTGGTTAATCAAAACAACCCCACAAACCAACATAAGGATAATGGATATCAGCCCAACGGCAACCACCCACCCTTTGTTGACCATGCCACCAAAAATAGACGTGATTACCACAGCTGTAGCAATGTACTTTGCCACGTCCATCAACCACTTCCCCACTTCTTTCTGTATCGTCCGTATCAGTGACTTCATATAGCAAAAAATGTAATGAAGTGAACCACCACTTCCTTATTCAAGGGTGAAAAACGTTTTGGATGGTGAGATGCGAGGCGCAGCCTGAAAGCGGCGAGGGAGCGTACTTTAGTACGTGACCGAACAAGCCGAGGAATGCAACGAAGCAGCTCGCCTTCCAAAACATTTTTTTTGTGGAACCGGGCGGAATCGAACCGCCGTCCAAACAAGTAGCAAAAAAGGT
>CAMWTX010000195.1 GCA_947177315.1 uncultured Bacteroidales bacterium
TATCTGCCAAAGCACCGGCACCAAGCCGATATAATCCAGGCTCAACATGCCCTTATTGTCTTGGCGCACCAACTCGGGAAATACCCGACGCACATCCTGGGCTATAAAACCGAAACGAGTCTTTTGCTGCTTGTCTGACTTGAAGATATACGAAACCGGGGTAATCGAATCCAGGAACGAAGGTGCCCAAAGCATCGGTTGGATATCGGTCTTTAGGCGTTCATCGGAAGAAGTATAGGTTGCGTTCGCATTAACAGAGCCTTTAACATTGACATCGTACACAAAAAAAGCATTCCCTGACGAAGATATTTCAAAGGCGACAGGACCATTACCATTCCGTTCGTCATCAATCACCAAAGAACCGTACATAAAAACAGGTTCTTCACCCACTTCATCCAACATGATGGAATTTGAAGAAATAACACCGTCTCCCAACATGGTAAGGGATTTGTATTCCCCATAATTAGCCAGATTGGATCCGAACAAATTGGAATATGAATTCTGAAAATTGTCGGGATTCTGATAATCTATACCATTTCCCACCGAAATAAGATTCCTGGCAGTTCCACCTGAACCTGAAGTGATATCAGCGGTTCCTATGATGATTGCTCCTGTTTTAAATTCACCATGTACATTTCCCACCACCAACGAGGATTCAGGCACTGCTGTATTGCCATTTCCTATGATAATGGAGTTGTTTTTTATCGTATTAGCGGTTCCCAGAATAATCTCGGTATCATCATTATCATCACTGGTATTCCCGGTGTTTCCTTTTCCTATAACCACTGCCTTTTGTATCGGATTATTTCCGATACCCTGATTACCATAGCCTATCACTACCGCATTTTCTCCCACGCCCAATTCACCCCCCAAAGCCACCGAATTGTTTCCGCTTACAACCGTTCCATAACCTAAAGCCACACTATTTTTTCCCGCCACTTTAGCATTATACCCCACTGCCATGGAATTAACGGCATTCTGTGCCACATTGCTACCATTCCCTATGGCAAAGGCATTGGTGGCTCCAGTGGCCACACCGGCTTCTTGACCTAATGCAAAAGTATAGTTAGGAACAGCCTTCGCATCCGCCCCGAAAGCAAACGAATACCTTCCCAACAAAGGAATAAAATTATCTGCCGACAACGCTCCCGCAAACAAAGAGCCCTTATCTTTAATCCATTGAAAAGAAGGATTATAACCATCAATAACGGTCGCGGTTGAAAACTCAACATCACACTCGCTGAACAAGGCACTTGGATTCAACATATCGGCCGACCCCATCACGTGGAACAATGCCGTAGGATTATTATTGCCAATACCTACATAAACATTTTCTATGGTCGTACTCTTGGGGAACAAACGGGTATAACCATCGGCACTTTGCGATGTTTCCCAAAGGGATTCTCCACCGCCGCCACCGTTGTTGATAACAACCGTATCCCGGCCGCCACCGCCCACAGCCTGCACTTCCAAGGTATCCCTATTTCCATTTCTTCCAGGTATCAGCTTGATGCCGCCCTTCATCGCCAGATTGAGCCGGGTCTTGTTATCGGCAGTCATCACCACGTGCCCGTCGAGGTTCAGCGTGGTGTTACCGGTCTTGTCCATCGAAACCGCACCGCTCATGTTAACCGGCGTAAGACGGTTGGAAAAGCCGTTGCCGACCCAAATCTGCCCATCATCCAACTTATCGGAAACAAGCACATTGTTGAGACCCGTAATATCCGTATTCAGTTCGAGTTTCCGCGCTCCCTTGTAGTCGTATCTTAAAGCGGATACCGTATCCAACTCGCCCTTATCGTCGTTCCAATAGATCAGATGCCCGTCGCCCTGCAAATTCAAATGGACTTCGCCTCCGGGACCGCCTTCCACATTGACCCAATCCAACGTTCCCACATTGTCGGTAAAACCCAGCACCTGGCCGCGCCTGCCCACCGTCATGGGGAATTTATAGCCGTTCATACTCCCGTCCGCCTTATTGATAAAGGTAATGGAAGATGCATCCATTTCCAGTTCGCGTCCCTTCTGCGAAACGCCCGAATTAACCAAGGTCTTGTTGGCGGCATTGTATTTGGGCAGCACATTATCGTCAAGGTTTTCGTAAAGCCTGTCGCCACTGGCGTTTTCGGCATAGAAAGCGTAAGGCACGGTAAGCAGTTCGGCATTGCCCATGTGGGTATAGCCCGTGCCGTCGGTTTCGATTTCTATCTGCACGTAGATATCGTGTTGCGCCCAAGGCACTTCATGCAAGTCTTTGCCCGAAGTTACCGTTCCCCGGCCTATCTCCAGGTTGATTACCCCGTAGGCATTGGTGGCAAGCCCCATGTGTTCCTCGCTGTAGGCGATCTGCCCCGTCATGGGATCATCCAGACGCAAACTGATGCGAAGGTTCACCTTTTCTTTGTTCGCCAACGTCTTGCCATTCACATCGCGCAAAACCGCCTGATACTTGATAGCCCCGGGCACACGCTGAGCCTGCGTTCCGAACACGATTCCAAATACCAGACACGTTATCAAAATCAATTCCCGAAAAAAAGCCTTCATCTTTCTTTTATTCAAGCGTTATTGTACTTTCACTATTTTAAACGAGCGGTTGCCGCGCCCCGTTTCCACTTCCAACACATATACTCCGGCAGGCAAAGCGCTCATATCCAAACTATAACCTCCCGCCCTGGCTTCCTGGCGCGCATAAATCAACGCCCCGTGCAGGTTGCGCAGGCGCAAGGAGCAAGCCATTCCCGCATCTTCGGGCAGAACCACGTTCAGGTATTGCCGCACGGGATTGGGAAACACCCTGATATCGAGCGCATCCCCGTATTCGTTCGCCAAATCCTGCGCATAGGGGTCTTCGATAAAGCCCTCGCCCTGCTCGAAACCCTGCGTAAGACGCTTCTTAGACGCATCGAATCCCGGATAACTGCCGAAAGTCTCCGTAAGGGGTTCCCCCAGGTTCCAATCGCAAGTAAGGGTCTGACCGCCTATCGAAACGGTTTGGCTCCCGCCGGCGGCGGAAATCACCGAAAAGGCGGCTTCCGTCTGTGCCGAGGCCGCACCGATACCGGCAAGCATAACGGGCAGGAACGCCAAAACGTACCGCAAGAACCGAAAATCAACCATTTTTCTATGTTTTTGTGTCCAATACACAATCTCGCAAAGATACAAAAAGTCGAGCGCAAAGCCAACTGCAAGCCCTGCTTGCAAGTTGGCTATGCCGAGACACTGCCC
>CAMWTX010000196.1 GCA_947177315.1 uncultured Bacteroidales bacterium
TATCACCGATGCATCGGGTGCGGCGCTCGATGTGAAGGTGTATGTGGGCTATCACGCGCCCGAGCCGCTCTATATCGAGGCCCGCCCCAAGACCACCTCCACCCGCTACTACGAAGACCAGGCGGTGTATTTCCACGCCCGTCCGCAGCGTTATGCCGCTTACCACTGGTTCCTCCTCGGCGGAGAGGAAGAACATGCGGAAATCATAGACCGTGCGGTTACGCAGGAGGCCCTGTATCCCGCTTCGTTCAAGCTGGAAAGACCCGATGAAAACCGCCGTCTGGTATGGGTGAGCGCCACCGACCGCAACGGCTGCCGCCTTTGGGACAGCACGGGGGTGGAACTGATGAAACTGCCCAACGTGCTGGTGATCGGCGATCCCAACCGTCCGATAGACGGGGTTCTCTTTCCCGAATTCGAGGTGGAGATTACCAATATGTGGGGCTTATGCATCAAGGGTTTTGCCGACCATAACGGCAACGGAAGCAGCCGGGGCTGGGACGGCCGCACGCCTTCGGGAGCAAAGGTTACCGCCGGCACCTACTACTACCGGGTCAAGATTCCTACGCTCGACGGCTTTGTCTATATGTCCGGCGCCGTCACGGTCATCCACCGTTAGGATTGCAGAATTGGAGAGGGAACGCGCGTGCCGTGGGGCGGCTTTTGGCTTAGTCGCTGATTTTCGTTAACTTCGCCCCGTGTAGTTTTGAAAAAACTCCAATCCGATGGAAAATAAAATACAGGCACTTGCCGATAAACTCTATCGCGAGGGTTTGGGCAAGGGCAAGGAAGAAGGCGAACGCCTTCTGGCGCAGGCAGGCGAACAGGCCCGTCTGATGCAGGAAGAGGCGCGCCGCAAGGCGGAAGAAATCGTGGAAAAGGCGCGCAAGGAGGCCGAAGACCTCAAGAACAATGCCTTGACCGAAATCAAGATCACTTCCCGCCAGATGATTTCCACCTTGAAGAAAGAAGTGGAAGAACAGCTGATGAACCAAGCGGTGGTTCCGGGCGTTCATTCAGCCATGGAACAGCAGGCGTTTATGCAGGAACTGATTCTCAAGGCGGTGTCTTCTTTCGCTTCGGGCAATCAGGTTCCCGATCTGCAACTTATTCTGCCCGAATCCGACCGCAACCGCTACGATGCCTTTTTAAAGGATCTTACCGGCAACGTTCTCAAGGAAGGGCTTACGGTTTCTTTCAGCGGCGATTTGCAGGGCGGTTTCAAGGTAGAGAACCGTCAGGGCGGCTATCTGTTGCGCTTTACCGAAGAAGACTTTCTGGCGCTTTTCAAGGAATACGCCCGTCCCAAGCTCAAACAACTCCTTTTTTAAGTGTTTGCCATGAGCGGCTATTATCCTTACTTGTTGAGCGGATTGCCCGAGTTGGATTTCGATATGGAGCTTTCGGGCTTCTCGTATGAGGAAATCCATGCGCAGGCCGTGGAGTTGCTCACGCCCTCCGACCGTAAGGTCTTGGAATTGTTCCTGGCGTTCGACACGCATGCGGAACGTGCCCAAGACTATCTGGCCTTGAAAGACGGGGATCAGAAACTCCAGTACCTGCAGGAACGCTCCCTGCCGGCTTATCAGCAAAAGATATTCGGAATGAGCCTTTCCATGCTGATGTATGGCGAGGAAGACCTGAAGGTGGATGATACGCACCAGGACGTGGAACGTGCCTTGGTGCGGGTTTTCGACAACGCTTTCTACAAGGCGGTACTTCATCACGGCAATTCTTTTGTGCGCAAGTGGTTCACTTTCGACGGCATTCTGAAAAACACTCTGGTGGCTTTCGCCGCCCGCAAGCAGGGGCGTTCTCCCGAAGACGAGTTTGTGGAAGCGGCTTCGGCTCCCTTGCTCGAATGGATACGGGAAGACCTGAACGAAGGCGATTTCGGCTTGAAGCTGCGGCTTGCGTATGCCGAAGAAATGTTTGCGGCACTGGAACTGCCCGATGTGTTTGAACGGGAACGCGCCATAGACCGTTTCCGCTGGCGGATGGCGGACGAGTTGGTGAGGGGCAAGGATTTTCAGTTGGATAAGGTATTGTGTTATATATTGCAGGCGGGCATCTTGCGCCGCTGGCAGAAAATGGATGCCGAGTCGGGCAGGGAATACCTGCGTGAGGCGGTGTCGGAAATGAGAAAAGTTAACCTGCAGGGAGAAAACGCCTGAGGACGGAATCTCCTTACAAAAAAGCGATATGGAAAAGACAAAAGGCAAAGTAAGCGGCATCGTTTCAAACTTGGTGATGGTAAAGGTGCAAGGCCCGGTCGCCCAGAATGAAATATGCTTTATCGAATTGGATGACGTAAGGCTCATGGCGGAGGTTATCAAGATAACCGGCGATACGGCCTACGTGCAGGTTTTTGAAAGTACCCGTGGCTTGCGCGTGGGTTGCGACGTTACCTTCGAAGGGCAGATGTTGGAAGCCACCCTGGGGCCGGGTTTGCTTTCGAGTAATTACGACGGTCTGCAGAACAACCTGGCCACGATGGAGGGCGTTTTCCTCAAGCGCGGCTGCTATACGGCGGCGTTGGATTCCACCCGCCGCTGGGAGTTCAAGCCCTTGGTGGAAGCGGGTGCCAAGGTAAAGCCCGCCGACTGGATAGGTGAGGTGAAGGAAGGCTGGCTACCCCACAAGATTATGGTGCCTTTTAAACTCAAAGGCGAATACACGGTAAAGGAAATCGTTCCGGCAGGCAGCTATACGATAGAAGACAAAATCGCCGTCTTGGTGGATGCCAAGGGTAAGGAAGAAATCGTGAAGATGGCGCAGAAATGGCCGGTCAAGGTGCCTATCACCTTATATAAGGAGAAGCCCCGTCCGTTCCGGGCTTTGGAAACGGGCGTGCGTGTCATCGACACCTTCAATCCCATTGCCGAGGGCGGTACGGGCTTTATTCCGGGGCCTTTCGGTTCGGGAAAGACTGTGTTGCAGCACGCCATCTCCAAACAGGCCAATGTGGATGTGATCCTGATGGCGGCCTGCGGGGAACGCGCCAATGAAGTGGTGGAAATCTTTGCCGAGTTCCCGCTTCTGGAAGACCCGCGCACGGGCCGCAGCCTGATGGAACGCACCACCATTATCTGCAACACGTCCAATATGCCTGTGGCGGCGCGCGAAGCATCCGTCTATACGGCCATGACCATCGGCGAATACTACCGTGCGATGGGTTTGCGTGTATTGCTG
>CAMWTX010000197.1 GCA_947177315.1 uncultured Bacteroidales bacterium
TGCGGATGTGGCGTAATTGGTAGCCGCGCCAGACTTAGGATCTGGTGCCGAAAGGCTTAAGGGTTCGAGTCCCTTCATCCGCACAAAAACGCCCGCTATGGTCATCACTCCCCATAACGTACTTCTGATACTTTCCTTGCTGTTGTTCTTCGCTATCCTGGCGGGAAAGACCTCCTCGAAAATCGGCGTTCCGGCCTTGATTCTGTTTTTAGGCATCGGCATGTTGGCCGGCTCGGAGGGTCTGGGCGGCATCCAGTTCGGCTACGAACAGGCCGAGGTGGCGCAGTTCATCGGTGTTACGGCGCTCTGCTTCATCTTGTTTTCGGGCGGTCTGGATACCAAATGGAGTTCCATAAAACCCATTCTCGGCAAGGGGATGACCCTTTCCACCTTCGGGGTGTTCCTTACCGCCGCTTTCGTGGGGCTTTTTGTAAAATGTGTGAGCGATTTCTCCTGGACGGAGTCTTTCCTATTGGGTTCCATCGTGTCTTCTACCGATGCGGCGGCGGTGTTCAATATCCTCAACGCCAAGAACCTCTCGCTCAAGAACAACCTCAAACCCTTGCTGGAATTCGAAAGCGGCAGCAACGACCCGGTGGCGTTCCTGCTCACCACCTTTTTTGTGGGCATGGTGGGCTTGGAAGACTTTTCGTTGCCGATAGCGGTGCTGCGCTTCCTGCTGCAGCTGTTTCTGGGGGCGTTCATGGGCTTCGCCATGGGCAAGATTTCCACCATCATCATCAACCGCATACGCATCAACTACACGGGGCTCTACCCGGTGTTGGCCATCGCCCTGATGCTGTTCACCTATTCGTTTACCGACTTTATCGGCGGCAACGGCTTTTTGGCGGTATATATCTCCGCCATCGTGCTGGGCAACCGCAAGCTGGCCCACCGCAACCCTATCGTGAGCAGTTTCGACGGCTACGCCTGGCTTATGCAGATTATCCTCTTCCTTTCGTTGGGCTTGCTGGTTTTTCCCAGCGACGTATGGGAAATCAAGTGGACGGGGCTGATCATTTCGGGTTTCATTATCCTGGTGGGAAGACCGCTGGCGGTGTTCCTCTGCCTACTTTTCTTCAAGAAAACGCCTTTCAAGGACCAACTTTTCATCTCCTGGGTGGGGCTGCGCGGAGCGGCGCCCATCGTGTTCGCCACCTATCCGCTCATTGCCGGACTTGAAAAATCGAATACGATTTTCAGTATCGTGTTCTTTATCTCTTTCCTTTCGATGGCCTTGCAGGGAACCTCCATCCCCTGGATGGCGCGCAAGCTGCACCTGGCCATTATCCTGCCGGTGGGGCTTATGGCGCGGCGCAACCTCGACACCAAAACCGAAATGTTCGAAATCGAGGTGGAAAGGGATTCCCCCCTGGTGGGCAAGACCCTTCTGGAAGCCGGCCTGCCCGAAAAGACCCGCATCACGATGATTCTGCGGCACGGCGACTACATTGTGCCCGTGGGCGATACCCGCCTGCAGCAGAAAGACTATCTATATATACTCTGCAAAGACCCCGAAGAAATCAAGCGCATTCTTTCGGCCGAGGAAGAAAGTTAGGAAACCTCGCGGTAAGATTTGGACCGCAGGTCGGCAAAATAAAAAAAGGCAGGTCGGAAGACCTGCCTTTTGCTTTGTTATACGCGCCTTATTTGAGCGGCGTGTTTTCGAGGGTGGCCACCAGGTAATCCCAGAATTTCTTGACGGAGGCGATGTTCACCTTTTCGTCGGGCGAGTGCGGGTGCACGATGGTGGGCCCGAAGGAAATCATGTCCCAGTGTTTATAGACGCCGCCGAAGAGACCGCATTCCAGACCGGCATGGATGGCCATGATTTTGGGTTCCTTGCCGTACATCTTCTGATATACTTCGCGCATTTCCTTGAGGATGGGCGAATCCATGTTGGGTTTCCAACCCGGATAGGCACCGGAGAATTCGGCTTTGGCGCCGGGGGTGAGATCGACCACCGCCTGCATGTTCTGCGCCAGGTCGTATTTGGCCGTATCCACCGAGGAACGCAACAGGCACATGATGGTGGCCTGGCAGCGGTCGCCCTTGTCTTCGGTCTTGACAATGGCCATGTTGGTGGAAGTTTCCACCAGGCCGGGCATGGAGTCGCTCATGCGGATCACACCGTTGGGAATGCCATACACAAGGTTGCACAGATTGGCCGTGGCCTGGGCGGTCAAGGCCTGCTTGGGAAGTTCTGTACTTTGGCAGGAGAGGGCGTAATCGGGTTCCACCGCCGAAAGTTCGGCCTTGGTTTCGGCAAAGAACGTATCCACAATGGCTTTGAGGCCGCTTTCCTTGTCTTTGGGCAACACGATAACGGCAAAGGATTCGCGCGGAATGGCGTTGCGGAGGCTGCCTCCGTCGAGGCTTGCCAGGCGCGCATCCACCTTGCGCAGAGTCACCAACAGACGGTTCATAAGTTTATTGGCGTTGCCCCTGCCTAAAATAATGTCCATGCCCGAGTGACCGCCCTTGAGGCCGGTGAGGCTCAGTTTGTAGGCCACCATCGAAGCGGCGGTGTTTTCCTTTTCCAAATCCACGCAGATTGTGGCGTCGAGACCGCCGGCGCAGCCCACGTAGAGTTCGCCTTCGGTTTCGGAGTCGAGGTTGAGGAGAATGTCGCCCTTGAGCACGCCGCTTTCCAGACCGAACGCACCGGTCATGCCGGTTTCTTCGTCGGTGGTGATGAGAACTTCGATAGGACCGTGCTTGAGGGTCTTGGATTCCATCACGCTCATGGCCGCCGCCACGCCCATGCCGTTATCGGCACCCAGCGTGGTGCCGTTGGCGGTTACCCATTCGCCGTCGATATAGGCTTCGATGGGGTCGTTGAGAAAATCGTGCTGCTTGTCGGCGTTCTTTTGGGGAACCATGTCCATGTGCGCCTGCAGGATCACGCCCTTACGGTTTTCCATACCGGGGGTGGCACTCTTGCGCATGATAACGTTGCCGGTCTTGTCGGTTTCCACTTCGATGCCGTGTTTCTTGGCGAAATCCACCAAAAAGGCGCGCACCTTTTCTTCGTGCTTGCTGGGACGGGGCTGTTGGGTGAGCCCGTAGAAATTGGCCCAAACGTTCTGCGGTTCGAGCGCGGAGATGTTCTTGTCCATATCTTTTATGTTTTTAGTTGTTTCTTGATTGGTAAAGAT
>CAMWTX010000198.1 GCA_947177315.1 uncultured Bacteroidales bacterium
CAATATGGACATCAAGGGCAAGACCGTGGCCGTTTCCGGTTTCGGTAACGTTGCCTGGGGTGCTGTAACCAAGGCTACCGAACTGGGCGCCAAAGTGGTTACCATTTCCGGTCCTGACGGCTACATCTACGATGAAGAAGGTTTCAACAAGGAAAAGATCGAATACATGCTCGAACTGCGTGCCAGCAACAACGACGTTGTAGCTCCTTTCGCCGACAAGTTCAAGAGCGCCAAATTCGTGGCCGGCAAGAAACCTTGGGAAGTTAAGGTTGACATCGCCATGCCTTGCGCTACCCAGAACGAACTTCGCGAAGAAGATGCCAAGGCTTTGATCGCCAACAAAGTTACCTTGGTGGCTGAAGTTTCGAACATGGGATGCCATGCCGACGCTGTGAACGCTTTCATCGCCAACAAGATCATCTTTGCTCCCGGTAAGGCTGTGAACGCCGGCGGTGTTTCGGTTTCCGGTTTGGAAATGAGCCAGAATGCCGAAAAACTTTCCTGGACGGCTGCCGAAGTAGATGCCAAACTGCATCAGATTATGGCCAGCATCCACGAAAACTGCGTGAAGTATGGTAAAGACGGTGGCTACATTAACTACGTTAAGGGTGCCAACGTTGCCGGCTTCATCAAGGTTGCCGACTCCATGATTGAACAGGGCGTTTGCTAGTTCTTTCTTTTGGATAATGAAAAGGGCGGTCGCAAGACCGCCCTTTTTTTATTTAATCCAAGCAAACTTGTCTTCTGTACCCGGCTACTCCGAAAAGTTGGCCATTTGGCCGGTTTTGGGAAATAGCACTTGTGTTTGCCAGGGTTTTACCCTATCTTTGTATTCCTAAAAAGTGGTACATGTACCAAAAATCGGAAATAGATATCTATGGTAATTAAACGGCCCAAATATCTTGATCAGCTTATCGCCAATAAGCATAACGATTTAATCAAGATAATCACGGGATTGCGAAGATGTGGAAAATCATATCTCCTTTTTACCTTATTCAAGGAGCATTTAAAAGAAGAGGGGGTTCAGGATAGCCATATCATTGAAGTTGATTTGGAAAACCGACGGAACAAAGGATTGCGTGACCCGGATGCATTGCTCGCCTACATTGATTCCAAAATCAAGGACGATGCCATGTACTATATCTTGCTTGACGAGGTGCAATATGTTCCGGAGTTTGAGGATGTATTGAACAGTTATCTTAAAGTCAAGAATGCGGATGTGTATGTGACGGGTAGCAATTCAAAGTTTCTGTCGTCGGATATAATTACCGAATTCCGTGGTCGTGGCATACAGATACATGTGCACCCCTTGTCTTTCGCCGAGTTTATGTCGGTAGATACACGTCATCCGTTGGATGCCTGGCACGACTATTATACCTATGGCGGTCTTCCATACGTACTCAGCCTTAATGACGATGAGTCCAAAGAATCCTATTTAAAAGGGTTATGCAAAAAAGTGTATCTGACGGATATCAAGGAACGGCATGAAGTGCGGTTGGACGCGGAACTCAAGGAATTGTTGCAGATAGTGGCCTCGTCGATAGGTTCGCCTACCAATCCGTCAAAATTGGAGAAGACGTTTAAGAGCGTAAAGAACGTCTCCCTTTCCAATAAGACTATAGATACTTATCTATCATACTTTTCCGATGCCTTTCTTATGGAAAGGGCGATACGCTACGATATAAAGGGAAAGAAGTATATCAACGCGCTCGCCAAACATTATTTCTCCGACATGGGGGTGCGCAATGCCATATTGGGTTTCCGTCAAACGGAAGAAAACCATATCATGGAGAATATTATATATAATGAGTTGAGGATAAGGGGATATTCGGTCGATGTGGGTATGGTGGAGACACGCCCGGTAGGAGAAAACGGGAAAAGGATTCGTAAGCAGTATGAAGTTGATTTTGTGGCCAACAAAGGAAGCCAACGATACTACCTTCAATCGGCTTTCATTATGCCCACCGATGCCAAGGAGCGACAGGAAACGGCTTCATTGCTCAATATTGATGATTCTTTCAGAAAGATAATCGTTGTCAAAGACCATATAAAACCGAAACGTAACCAAGAGGGAATCATCACCATCGGATTGATAGACTTTCTTTTAAAGCCAGAATTGATGAATTTGTAATAGGTGTTTCTTATTTAAGCTGTCGTTCCATCTTCCGTTTCTCGTTGAGGGAGTAGAGTAGGGAGAAGCAGGGGATGGCTCGCATGAGGGGGTAGAAGAGTGTAAAGAGGCGGGAGGGATAGACCTTGCTTCGGTTTCTCCGCAGGCCGCGCAGAATGGCGGCGGCCACCTGTTCGGGTTTTTGTTGCAGGAAGGGCAGGGGCGGGTTCTGCTCGCCCGAAGCGCGGGTAAAGAAAGCCGTTTTGGTGGCGACGGGATATACCCGCAGCACACGTAGCCAATCGGGTTTCTCAAACGCGAAAGTGCGCCAAAAACCGTCTAAGGCAAACTTGCTGGCGCAGTAAAGCGCATAATAAGGCAGCGGCACCATGGCCACCGCCGAAATCAGGCTCACGAAATATTTTTTCTCGCCCGAAGCCTCTCGGTTCATCCGTATGAAATGTTCGAGCGTATGGATTTGCCCCAATGTGTTGAGGTTGAAGATTTGTTCGGTGTGATGCCAGTCGGGCTCCTCCAGTTTTTCCCGATAGGCGAAGCCCGCGTTGGCGATGCAGATATCCACGCCGCCCCAACTTTCATGCAGCTGCGCAAAAGTGCGGTCTATCTCCTCGGGTATTGAGAAATCGGCGGCGAAAGGCACGATATTGTGGGCCACGGGAATGTTCTCCGTATGCCGCGCCACGGCCAGAATGCGGTTGCCCTTGCCCTGTGCCAGTTCTCGGGTCAATATCTTCCCGATGCCCGATGAAGCGCCGGTGATGAGTATCCGTTGGTTTTCAAGTTTCATGAAGAAAGATTTTACCTCTGCAAAGATAATCCACTCAGAGCATCCCCGCCATGATTTGTCAGTGTTCCCCAAATTTTTTATGCCGAAAATGTACGTCTCGGAGAAATGTTGGCTGTTTCATGAATCGTTGTCGTTTTTTTGCAGAAATAATTTATTATTATATTTGCAGGACATTTTTGGAGTAAGGAAGAACAAAAGAAATTGAGTAGAATAAACT
>CAMWTX010000199.1 GCA_947177315.1 uncultured Bacteroidales bacterium
GCTCAACGAAGATAAAAAGCCCGAACAAGTGGAATTGGATGTGGTGGCCGAATCGATGGACAAGAAATATCTGTTGGTGGGCGAGTGTAAGTGGAGTGCGCAGGAAAACGGAAAACAACTTACGGCGGAACTCTTGCGCAAGGCCAAGCTTTTGCCTTTTGCCAAGAATTATGAGATAGTGCCGGTGCTGTTCCTCAAGTCCAAGCCCAAAGAAGATGTTGGAAACGCATTGCTTCCCAAGCAGGTGATTGGCTTGAATCAATAGCATCCCTCCCGTCTTTTTGATACCTTTGCACCATGAGGCGATTTATCGGTATTTTCGTATGGCTTGCCGCCATTGGCATGAGTTGGGCGGCGGAAGACGGTCTGCGGGTGGGCGCGGAGCGATTCGAGCTTTATCTGCCCGTGCTGCGCGGCAGGAACATTGCTGTGGTGAGCAACCAGACAGGCGTGGTTCCGGTTCGGCATCACGCAAAGACGGGCCAGGACAGCACGGTTTACGTGCATATGGTGGATATGCTGCTCGATTCGGGCATCCGCATCCAAAAGATATTCTCACCCGAACATGGATTCAGGGGGCAGGCGGAAGCCGGCGCGGCGGTAAAGGACGGCCAGGACGCCAAGACAGGAATTCCCGTGGTGTCGCTCTACGGCAAGCATAAAAAGCCTACCGGAACGGATCTGCAGGGCATCGACCTGGTGCTTTTTGACCTGCAGGACGTGGGCGTTCGCTTCTACACCTACATTTCCACCCTGCATTATGTGATGGAGGCCTGCGCCGAGGCCGGAATTCCCGTGCTCGTGCTGGACCGTCCCAATCCCCACGCCGCCTATACCGACGGGCCGGTGCTGGATACCTCCTGTTGCCGGTCGTTTGTGGGAATGCATCCCGTGCCGGTGGTTTACGGCATGACCATCGGCGAATATGCGCGCATGATCAACGGCGAACATTGGCTTGCCGGAGGCCTCGAATGCGATTTGCAGGTGATACCGGTAGAAGCCTATACGCGGCAAGACGTCTATGATTTTCCCGTTCCGCCATCGCCCAACCTGCGCAGCATGAAAGCCGTGTATGCCTATCCCTCGCTCTGCTTTTTCGAAGGCACGCCCGTAAGCGTGGGGCGAGGCACGTATAAGCCGTTTGAATGCGTCGGTTTTCCCGGTTCTGTGGCGGGAGACTATCGGTTTACGCCCCGTTCCCTGCCCGGTTTGAGCCTCACGCCACCCTTTAAAGATGAAGAATGCACGGGCTTTTTCGTACCGGATGCCTATGCCGACAGCTTGCCTTGCCGCCTGGATCTGTCGTATCTGCTGAACCTCTACCGCGCCTATCCGCAGAAAGAGAAATTCTTCAACGCTTTTTTTGCCAAACTGGCGGGAACCCAAGAATTGGCGCGGCAGATTGCGGCGGGAAAAAGCGAGGAGGAAATACGCCGCAGTTGGCAACCGGACTTGAAGAAATTCGACGGCATCCGTCAGAAATACCTTTTGTATCCATGATTGTCTTTATCTTGGCCGCCGGATTGGGAACCCGGCTCAGGCCGCTCACCGACAGCCGCCCCAAAGCCCTGGTGGAATACGGCGGCAAGCCTTTGCTCCAACACCTGCTGGAACGTCTGCAAGGTTTGGGATGCCGTGATTTTGTGCTTAACCTGCATCATTTTCCCGATATGTTGCGGGATTTCGCCACGGACTACGCCAACAAAACTAATATTAATATAAGTTTTTCGGACGAAACGGGGCTGTTGCTCGATACGGGCGGCGCCTTGACACACGCCCTGCCGCTTTTGGGCAAGGAAGAAACGGTCTTGGTGCACAATGTGGACATCATGACCAATCTGGATATCCGTCTTTTGGAAAAAAGGATGCGTGAAACCGCTGCCGATGCGGTGCTTTCGGTGCGCCGCCGCGAAACCTCGCGCTACCTGTATGCCGACGGGGCGGGCAGGCTGCGGGCCTGGAAGAATCTCAAGAGCGGACAGACCAAGGGCGATCCCTTGCAGGATGGGTTCACGCCCTTTGCGTTCAGCGGCATCCATCTTTTAAAAACGGAACTGGTGTCGGAATGGGCGCGCCAATACGGCACGGAAAACCCATTTTCGGTTATCGATGCCTATCTGGAGTCTGTCCGCACCAAGAACATCGTGCTGGAGGAACAGAAGGAGGGCTATTGGAAAGACATGGGCAAGATAAGCGATTTCTACGAGCCGATGCCGGTTTAGAATTGCCGGATCTGCTGTTGGCCGAATTTTCTTTGCCAAGCGATATACATCAACGAGAACAGCAACAGTCCTGCCGTATAGGCCAGTTCAGCCCCGAAAGCCACCTCCACCGAGCATTGCCCGATATAGATGACGAGCCATCCGTAGAGAAAATACACCACCATGTTGATCAGTTCGATAAAGAAACCGGCTTTGGTGTTGCCCCGTCCTAAAATCGTATTGAAGATAATCTGCGCGAAAATCATGATATAGGTGGCGGCTATGGCCACCGCGCAAGGCCGCAGGCTTTCGATGGCCAGCTGGTCGTCTTGGGTAAAGATGCCGAGTATGGCGTTATGGAAAGGCGCGAACAGCAGCACGATAAGGCTTACGAAAGCCAGCGCGCACAGGCAGGCTTTTTTCACCACGATGGAAATCTCTCCGGCGCGGTTCTGTCCGCAGAGGTAGGAGGTGAGCGTGGCGGTGGTGGAGCAGAATCCCCAGATAGGCAGCAGGAAAAGTGTGTACATGCTGCGCGTGATGTTGGAAATGGCCAGGGCGCGTTGCCCGAGGCTTTCGATGAAAAGGAAGAACAGAAAGTAGTTGGCGAAAGACAGGAAATATTGAATCATAACGGGATAGGATACCCCGATAAGGTTTCCCACCATTTTGAAACTGAAAGGGAAACGTCCGAAAGGCCGGTAAGTCTGCCGGTATCGGGAAAAGGCGGTGAGCAGGAAATAGCACAGAATGCCTACGGCTTCGGCGATCACGGAGGCCAAGGCCGCTCCGCCCATGCCCATTTGCGGCAGCCCCAGTTTGCCGAACACCAGCCCGTAATCCAGCACCACGTTGACCGTTCCCATAATCAGGGTGGCGATTGAAATGGTTTTGGTGCGGGCTATACC
>CAMWTX010000200.1 GCA_947177315.1 uncultured Bacteroidales bacterium
AGAACTATTAAGCCTCTGCCTTGTGCCGCAATCTTGAATGAACGCGTGCGAAGCCATCGTTCAAATGTAGAAAAACGATACAAGGCAAATGAGATAACAACAAAAACAAATAGCCACAGACGATTTTTCTTTTTCATGGCCTTATTAATTAGTTTATTTACTCCCTTCTGTAAACTACACACATTGTAAAGATACGATATTTTTTTAACTATCAATCAGCAGGCAAACCATCCACAAACCGATTGCTTAATCGGAAACAAAAATAGAAACAGCCGCTCTCAAAAATTGACAATAAGAATTTTTTATACATACCACCTTATCAAAACAAAAGACACCTCATTCCCCACTGTCAATATTTGAGAGTATTTTTACCAAACAGGCGATACATCGTATTTGGAACGCGGCCAGAACTCCGGTTTCCAATGGAAGCCGCGCAGGGTTCGTTCGCGACGGGTCAATTTGTTTACGGGATAGAGCGCCGACTGCGAGGGCTTGACCACCGTGATGCCCTGCACCGCATTGTCTTTGAAATACATCTTGATACTTTGGCTTTCGGTCTTGTTTACACCCAGCAACTCGCCCGGATGGTCGCCCAAAACGTAATAAACCGATTGCGCCGCCCCCGTAACATGCGCCAGGCGGAATTCCGAACTGTCGTTGAAATAGCCCCATATCCGCTTGCCTTTTACCTGGTTGTAGTAATGCTGCGGTTCCGAAACGGGCGTGGTTACAAAAGCGTTTTCCTGTATGAGCACTTTATACGGCTTGTTGTCCGAAAACCATACCTTTATCGTGTCGCCGTCTATCTGATAGCCTTGCAGCCACAACATCGGTTCACGGAAAAGCTGCATAAGCGTGTCGGCATGGTTATACGCAAGCGAATCGCACCTGCCCTGAATCCCCTCCCTGTAGAACCTTACATCGTGATACACGAACAACTGCCGGATATGGCGCGCCGTGTCGTAGGTCATCACCATGGTGTCTCCGGCAATGAACAGCGAATCGCCCTCCTCCACCATCAGCCCGTGCGGGCTTTGGGTAATCAAGGCGTAGCCCGCCAACTCGTCGTTTTCGGCATAATCGCCTTGGAGGTAGCAGTTCCGCAAGGTATCCTGTATAAAAACGTTCCGGAACACCTTGCCGCTTTTCTGCCCCAAATCGTAGTAGATGCTGTCGCCGAAAAGGGTCTGCGTGGTCTTGGTCTTCACATAGGCATCTTTCTGCAGGCTCACCTTGTTTTCGTTTTGGTTGAACCATCCCTTGCGCCCGTACATCAGGTAATCGGAAGTCTCTATGTCGGTATGCCCCTTGAAGCGGGTAAGCCCTGTCTTGCTGTAATAAAGAGAATCGGTCCAAATCGTGTATTCAGGGTTCACAATCACCACGCTGTCGAAGCAGTTGAATATTTCGGTGCGCCCGTCGTAATAGCCGCGAACCGAGGTAAGCTGCGTTTCTCCCGAAACCATATGCCCGCCGTTCCTGTAGTAGGCCTTGTTGCTGCGCCCTTCGTAGAGCAAGGAGGGCGTTTCCATCGTCACATCCCCGTCTTTGAGCACCACGTTGCGGTCCACCACGTAGGAACCGGTGGTTCCGTCGTAATCGAGCACCTCGCCCGTGATATACACATTATCGGAAGTGTAGATGCGCAGATTATCGTAAGCCTGGCAGGAACCCGTCTTTTGGTCATAGTCGGCAAAATCGCTGAAAATACGGTTGCCGCCGTGCTCTATCTTGACATGCCCTATCAGGCGATATACGCCCGGACGCTTGGGCAGGCTCACGATGGAATCGCCCATGAACGACTGCGCGAAAACCGCCGGCATGACCGACAGCAACAGCACCGAAAACAAAAAACGTTTGAGAGACCTTATTCCGAGCGGCATCTTCCTATCGCAATTTGCTGTAATCATAAGGAACCTTGGAAACAAAATGCGCCTTATGGTCGAAAGTCAGCATAAAGTAATTCCTTTCTTTGGTGGCCTTGTCCTTGACCCAAACGATGATCTCGTAATAGTTCTTGGGCTTTTCCTCGGCAGAGAAACGCTGCCTGTAACGCGACTCGTAAACCACCCGCTTGCCGGTTTCGAACTTGTATTTTTCGGGCGCATTCAGGATATACTGCATAATGGGATAAGACACGTCTTTCTTGCCGAAAAACAAAGCGGTGGTGGTATGCGTACCGTCGGGCAGTATCACGGCTTCCGCCCGTTGCCCGAAATTGTTGAATATGGCGCGGTAGATTCCGCTGGTATCGCGGTATTGCCTTACATTCTCGGCCTTGGGGAAACGGTGGTTGAAAGCCTTCTGCACATGGTCGGGAAACAGGTTCTTGACCGAAATCTTAGCCGCCGTAAAGGTCTTGCCTTCCATCTTCGACACCACGGTTTGCTGGCGTTCCACCGGTTTCCTTACTTCCTGCGGGCTTTCTTGAGGTACTTCCGCCGTTTCGGGTTTCGTTTCCTGTTTTACTTCGGGCTGAACCTCAACCGGAGTTTCCTCTGTTTCTTCTACAATCTCTTCCCGTTGCACTATCTTCTGCTCTTCGGGCTGTACCTCCATTGGTTCTTCCGTTTGAACTTCCGCCAGATCTTCCTGCTGTTCTTTAAAGCGTTCTTCTATGAACTTTTCGGGCTGTATCGGTTCTTCGGTTTCAATCTCAACCGACTCTTCCGTTATCTCCTCTACGGTTTCTTCCCGTTGGCTTACTTTCTGTTCTTCGGGTTCCACATCCATCGGTTCATCCCTCTGCGGTTCAGGCGGCATAACGGTTTCCGGTTCTTTCACCAAGGGTTTATCCGCCTCGATATTTCCTTTCGTATTGGCGGCCAAAAGCAGACTATCCTCCTGCGCCATGCGTTTTTCGGCAGACTTGGATTGTACCGAAACCTTGGCGGCAATAAATTCACGCTTAGTCTGAGGCTTGTATATAATCCTTCTGTTCTTTTTCTGCTGCCTGAGCGAATCCGCCGAAACCAAATCCCTGTCTTCATCCCGCATCTTCTTTTCATTACGGACATTCAGGGCGTTTTCCTGCATCCGCAACACCTCTTCTTCGGTAAGCGGTTCAAACTCGTCCAAATCCTCTATCTC
>CAMWTX010000201.1 GCA_947177315.1 uncultured Bacteroidales bacterium
CTATGTGCATGCATTTGGTGGATTCGGTCTATATGGCGTTTCTGACCCCAATCCTCTATCAGAATATTAAAAGCGGGGATTGTCCTCCGGATTTTCTCGGTGGTATGTTCGACAGCAAGGCGCGGGCAGATAGTTGCTTTCCTTATGGCATATATGTGAATGTGGGGAAGGAGATGATATGCGATGTGGAGCATCTGGACGAACGCCGTGCCGAAATAGGGTTGCCACCCCACAGATTATCTTGCCAAACAACCCTTGCAAATTTGAAAAAGTATGCTATTGACGCATCCACTTTGTCAATGTTTAACTGCGACTTCTGACATGATTTTTTTGTCCAACCCCGGCATAGTACGAACAAGTTCAGAGACCGGGCTTTAAGTTATTCCTCCCTGCCGCGTTGCAGCTGGCGTTTGATGTCTTTTTCCTTTAAGGTTTCGCGTTTGTCGTAGAGTTTCTTTCCCTTGGCAAGGGCTATTTCGATTTTTGCCCTGCCGTTTTCGTCGATAAAGAGCACCACAGGAATAATCGTAAGCCCTTTTTCCTTGATTTTGCCTTGCAGCTTGCGCAGTTCGCGTTTGTTGAGCAACAGCTTGCGGTCGCGGCGCGGCACATGGTTAAAGGCCGAACCGTGGCTGTATTCGGCTATGTACATGTTCTTGATGAACAGCTCGCTTCCCAAAAACACGCAAAAAGACTCGCCCACACTCGCCTTGCCCGCCCGGATGGATTTTATCTCGGTGCCGGTAAGCACGATGCCCGCCGTGTATCGGTCTATGAGAAAAAACTGATACTCGGCTTTCTTGTTCTTGATGCGTACGTCTGACTTTAAGCGCGGCATTTCTCTATAATTCCTTTGGCAACCGCCAGTTTTTCATCCAACAGTTTTTGCCCAGAAGCCTCCATGATAAGCCGCAGGTAAGGCTCGGTGTTGGAGGGGCGCACATTGAACCACCAATCCTTGAACTCGATGCGGTAGCCGTCGAAGTCGTAGAAAGCCGTAGGTTCTTCCTGCGCCGTAAAATGGGCGCGCAAGGCTTCCATGGCACCCTGCTTGTCGTCGAGCTTAAAGTTCACTTCGCCCGAATTGGCGTAGGTGGCGATAGCGGCAATGGCTTGCGAAACGCTTACCCCCTGGCGTTTGAGCGCGGCGAAGATGCCCAGCAACAAGCTGCATGCCATCAGCCCCGAATCGGAATAATTGAAATCGCGGAAATAGTAATGGCCCGCCAACTCGCCGCCATAGATGCCGTCTATCTCGCGCAGTTTGAGCGCGGCGTAGGCACGTCCCACACGCCACATCTCCATAGTGCTCCCCAAGGACTCCACGTATGTGCGAACCGCCTTGGAGGTGCGGATATCCTGCAGCACCTTTCCTTTGAGGCCTTTTTCTTTCAAGAAATAGTTGCCCAGCACGGCAATCATCAGGTCGGGAGAGATAAAGCCGGCGTTTTCATCTACAAACATCACCCGGTCGGCATCCCCGTCGAAGATAACGCCTATGTCGGCTTTGGTTTCCTTTACCAAGCGGCAGATGTCCTTGATGTTTTCGGGTTCGAGGGGATTGGCCTCATGGTTGGGGAAAGTGCCGTCGAGCGTGTCGAAGATATAGGAAGGCTTGTTGCCGTACAGTTCATGCACGAAAATGGAAGCCATGCCGTTGCTGCAGTCCATGGCAATCTTGAGGTGGTCGGTGTCGGCGCTCACCCACTGTTTCTGAAACGCGATATAATCGGGCTTCTTGTCGAAATCAACGGTCTTGCCTTTCTTTTCTTTGGGCAACACCACCCTTTCCTTAAGCCAGCGTTCCAACTCGCCCAGACCGGTATCGAAACCCACCGGCAGCGCATTCTCGCGCGAAATCTTCAGACCGTTGTATTCTTTGGGGTTGTGCGAGGCGGTAATCATTACCGAAGCCTTGAAGCCGTATTCGGCGGTAGCCCAATACACCATGGGCGTGGTGCAGATGCCCAGGTCATACACGTCCGCGCCCGCGTCTTCGGCTCCCTTGCAGAAATAGGCGAATATCTCGGGCGAGGAAACACGCACGTCGCGACCCACCAATATACGGTCGGTGTTCAGCAGTTCGGGCAGGAAATACCCGATTTTATATACATCTTCCTTATTGAAATCGCGGTTATAGACCCCACGGATATCGTAAGCCTTGAATGCTCCCATAGTTGTTGATTTTATACCGCCTTGCGGCAGCCGTTCCTAATCTTTATTATCGAGCAGATAGGGTTTTCTCTCCCTGGTCCGCTCCAACGCCTTTTCGTAACGCCATTCTGCCTTGAGCCGGTCATTGCCGCCCAACAGCACATCGGGCACTTTCCAACCCTTGTATTCGGCAGGGCGCGTATAGACCGGCGGCGACAGCAATCCGTCCTGAAACGAATCGCTCAAGGCGGAGGTCTCGTCGTTCAGCACGCCCGGCACCAGGCGCACCACGGCATCGGTAATCACCGCCGCCGCCAGTTCGCCGCCCGAAAGCACATAGTCGCCTATCGAAATTTCTTTGGTTATCAAGTGTTCGCGCACCCGTTCATCCACCCCTTTGTAGTGTCCGCAAAGGATAATGATGTTTTGGCAAAGCGAGAGGGCGTTGGCCATCGGCTGGTCGAGCACGGGCGCATCGGGCGAGGTAAAGATCACCTCATCGTAATCGCGTTCGGCCTTGAGCGCCGAAATACAGTTATCCACCGGTTCGATGCCTATCACCATGCCCGCTCCGCCGCCGTAGGGGTAATCGTCCACCGACTTGTAGCGGTCGGTGCTGTAATCGCGCAGATTGTGCAATTGCAGTTCAAACAAACCCTTTTTTACAGCCCGTGCCGGAATGGAAGACGCCAGAAAACCGGCGAACATTTCGGGAAAAAGGCTGATGATGTCTATTCTCACTGTGCGTTTTCTTCTTGGGAAGCTTCCGCCTTGGGAGCGGCGTTTCCGGATTTTTCGGCAGGCTTGGTGCGGATAATCTTGAGCTTGGCCTCCAACAAAGCCAGTTCTTCTTTGGCGCGGGGTATCTTGTTCTCGAATTCACGGCGCAGCTCATCCGTAC
>CAMWTX010000202.1 GCA_947177315.1 uncultured Bacteroidales bacterium
AATTGCGTCTGCAAACCGAAGCTTTCGAAACGAAAAACGGCAAACGCCCCAAGGTGGTCCTGCTTACCTACGGCAACCTGGCCATGCGCAAGGCTCGCGCCGGTTTCGCCACCAATTTCTTTGGCTGTCTGGGTTATGAAATCATCGACAACGCCGGTTTTGAAAACGGCGAACAGGGAGCCAAAGCCGCTTTGGAAAGCAAGGCCGACATCACCGTGTTGTGCAGCAGCGACGAAGAATACGCCGATTTGGCGGCACAGGCCTGCCCGCTTTTGAAAGGCAAGACCCATATCGTGTATGCCGGCGCGGCGGCCGAAGAGGAACCGTTCCGGGCCTTGGGCGTGGAATGCTTTATCCATGTGCGCAGCAACGTGCTCGAAACCTTGCGCCAGTTCCAGCAGACACTGATTAAATAAAGTTCCGCCATGAGCCTTTTTGCGCTTATCCTTCTGTCCATCGCCCTGTCTTTGGACTGTTTTACCGTGTGCCTTATTTTCGGCATGCAGCGGTCGGCATGGAAAAAATCGCTGAAGGAAGGCGAGCAAGACCCTTTTCCTCCGCTCGTCCGGAGCGCCCTGCAGGCCGGCATCATTTTTGCCCTGTTCCATATCCTGCTCATCGTGGCAGGCTGGCTATTAGGTTGGAGCGTGAACGCCATCGTTTCCCGCTACGACCACTGGCTGGCTTTCGGCTTGCTTGCCGGCATCGGGCTCAAGACTTTTATCGACGGCTTTTCTTCCAAAGATTCCTCGATTAAGGTTCACGCCATGTTTGAATGGAAATCGATGCTCCTCCTGGCCTTGGCGGTAAGCATAGACGCCTTTGCCGTGGGCGTGAGCCTCGAAATGCTGCAGGTGCCTTTGGTTAAAGTATGCGCCAGCGTTTCCATAGCCGTTTTCCTGTTCAGCCTTATCGGCATGACGGGCGGATATCTCGCCCACAGGCAGTTGCAGAAAATGTCGTTCAGAACCGTCAATATTATCGGAGGGCTGGTGCTTATCGGCATCGGCGTGCGCATCCTCATAGCCCATCTTTACGCCTAATAACGCTTGCCATGGCAAAACTGAGCATCACCAAGATCTTTACGTTCGAAGCCGCCCACCTGCTCAAAGGCTACGATGGCTTGTGCGCCAATATCCACGGGCATTCGTACCGTCTGGAAGTGAGCGTTTTCTCGCCTGCCCTGAACCTGAACGAGGGTTTTCTGCATTCAAACGAAAACGACCCCAAAAACGGCATGCTGTTCGATTTTTCGGAACTGAAGAAACTCGTGAACCAGGCCATTATCGAACCTTTTGACCACAGTTTGATTCTGAACCGGAACATCGGGCGGGAATTGTCGGAAATCTTGCAGAAAAACTCCCTGCGTGTGGTGCACGTGCCTTACCAGCCCACCAGCGAAAACCTGCTGTTGGACTTTGCCGACCGTTTGCAAAAGGTGCTGCCGCAAGGCATCTCGCTAAAAAAACTGCGGCTTTACGAAACCGCCACTTCTTATACCGACTACGAAAGTGAATCCTAAAATCTCTAGGTCTTTTTGCGTTCTTTCTTGCCTGTTGCTGGCCGCCTGCACGGTGAAACAAGAAAAAATGGAAAAGATGACGGGGCTTGCGCAAGGCTCTTACTACGCCATCAGCTATTATACGGAAAACGATAATCTGCGTGCCGAAAGATTGCAGCCGCGCATCGATTCGCTCCTGCATGCGTTTGATCTCTGCGCCTCGCTTTGGAACGACAGTTCCGAAATCTGCCGCGTCAACCGCAACGAAGACTTTTACGTAAGCGACATGTTCGGCGACATGTTCGGCAAAGGACAATCCATATCGGAATTGACCGACGGCGCTTTCGACATCACGGTAGGACCTCTCACACGGGCTTACGGATTCGGGGCTTCCCAAAAACAGAAACCTAACGAAAAGGAACTGGCGGAAATACTTTCGTATGTGGGCTGGAAAAAGGTTCGCCTTGTCAACGGAAAGATAGAAAAAGACAACCCGAAACTGCAATTGGATTTCAACGCCATCGCACAGGGCTATTGCGCTGATGTAGTGGCAGGATTCCTCAACGGTTCGGGCATACACCGCTTTCTGGCGGATATAGGCGGCGAAATACGCAGCCAGGGAACCAAGACCGGCGGAAAACCCTGGATTGTGGGCATCGAACGCCCTGCCCCCGATGCGATGTCGGAACGCAGCATATTGTCGAAACTGCAACTTGAAGACCGCTCTCTGGTAACTTCGGGAAACTACCGCAAATACTTTGAAGAAAACGGCAAACGGTATTCGCACACGATTAATCCGCAAACGGGCGTTTCGGTTCAGCACAACCTTTTGAGCGCCACCGTACTCTGCCGCGAATGCTGGGAAGCCGACGCCATCGCCACCGCCTGTATGGTGATGGGCAAAGACAGCGCCATAAGTTTTGCCGCACGTTACCCCGACCGCTACGAAATCTTTCTGATCTACGCCGAATCCGACAGCCTCAAGACCTGGCATACCGATGGCTTTCCGTTGACGGACTGAACAATTTCACGGAGTTATCCGAAAAAATGGTAGGTGTATCGGCAAAAAGGGTAAACCGGCAATATGTTTAAGGTGTATATTTGTGCTATGAAGAAACAAATAATCGCAACCGCGCTGGCACTCGTTGCGCTGGCGGCAAACGCACAGACCATGAACAATCCGAACACCAACACTTCGCTCGCGCCTCAGGCGCAGTGCACGCTGACCCAGGAATGGGACAAGGTTTTTCCAAAAAGCGACAAAGTTGACCACAGCAAAGTCCTTTTCGTGAACCGCTACGGCATCACGCTGGTAGCCGATATGTACACGCCCAGGAATGCCACGGGAAAACTGCCCGCCATTGCGGTGTGCGGCCCTTTCGGCGCGGTCAAGGAACAATCGAGCGGTCTCTACGCCCAACAGCTTGCCGAAAGGGGCTTTCTCACGATAGCCTTTGACCCCTCCTTTACCGGCGAGAGCGGCGGAATGCCGCGGCGCGTGGCTTCGCCCGACATCAATACCGAAGATTTCTCCG
>CAMWTX010000203.1 GCA_947177315.1 uncultured Bacteroidales bacterium
GTTCTTGGCTTTGGGAATCCTGTTCTCGTTTTCTCTTTTGCGGGCGTCGGCCCCCGACGGTTATTACCAATCGGCATACGGAAAGAGCGGATTTACCCTCAAGAGCGAGTTGGCAAGCATCATTTCCAAAAACCATTCGGTAGTGAGCTACGATGGCCTGTGGGAAGCCTTCAAGAGCACCGATGCCCGTTCCAACGGTAAAGTGTGGGATATGTATTCCAATTGCGACTTTACGTTTGGCGACGACAAATGCGGCAATTACAGCAATGAATGCGACTGCTACAACCGCGAACACTCGTTTCCCAAGAGCTGGTTCAACGACAGCAAGCCCATGTATTCCGATTTGTTCCACCTCTATCCCACCGACGGAAAGGTAAACGGCATGCGCGGCAACCATCCTTTCGGCGAGGTGAGCAATCCTACATCTACTTTTAAAAATGGTTCAAAACTGGGCAAGAACTCCACTCCCGGCTATTCAGGCACGGTGTTTGAACCCATCGATGAATACAAGGGCGATTTTGCCCGTTCCTATTTCTATATGGTTACCCGCTACGAAAACCAGGTGGGCAACTGGAACAGCGATATGCTGGAAAGCGGCAACAAGACAAGGGCTTTCAAGCAATGGGCGGTGGACTTGCTGCTCAAATGGCATCGGCAAGACCCGGTGAGCGACAAGGAAATCAAGCGCAACGATGCGGTCTATGCCAAGCAGCACAACCGCAATCCGTTTATCGACTATCCCGAACTGGTGGAAAAGATCTGGGGCGACGACAATACGGCTTTTGCGCCCGAAGGCCCCGATCCTGAAGATCCCGAAGATTCCACGACTTACACTACCTATGAAATTTGGTATGAATATCATGATGCCGAGGGAAATTCTTGGGATGAAAGCGGGAATACGCTGACCGTCAAGGTTCCCGACCCCAAGAAGAACCAAGCCAAAGCGGGCGAAGAAACCGTGATTTTCGATGAGGATTTTCCGGATGTGGATGATACGGAAAACGGGAATTCGGCCGATGAACAAAATACAGGCAGCCGGTATGTGGCAGCGTTCAACAATGTTTTTACATATGGAAAATCGGGCATTCGCTTGGGTACAAGTAAGAATGCGGGTATGGTTGTATTCAAGGAATTCAATGTGAGCGGCGAGTTTACGATAAACATCAGCGGCAAAGGCTGGAGCGCGAGCGAAAATGGGTTCACACTTCAATGCGACGGCTGCACGCAGGCTGAGCAAACCATTACGTTTACCAAAAGCAAAACCGAGCTTTCCGCGCTTGATGAATACGAAACCTTGGAACCGATTACGCTTACCGCCAACGGCAAAGCCCAACTGACTTTTTCGGCGGCAGCCAAGAACCGTGTTATCATTGACCGTGTAAAGGTTACTTCCGGCAATGGCGGCGGCATTCCCGATGACCCCGATGATCCGGACGACCCCGACAATCCCGATTTGGCGGATGCCTGCAAACTTAAGGTGCTCTATCCCGCCGCCGGCGATACGGTGCGCAAAGCCGCCGTGACGGGCCGTGTGGCGATTGTGGACAAGGACGGTAAGGAAGTGGCGCGCTATACCTTAAAGACCGTGGAACTGCCCGACACGGGAAACTATTCCCTGTGGACCAACTTCTGGAGAGGCGAGGATGATTTGGGCGAACAGACCACGCCTTTCGTGTATGCGTTGCCCAATGCCGATGACCCGGATGAGGACGATCCCAATGTGGGCGTTGAAACGCTTACGGGCGCGGAATTCCGGATGTATCCCAATCCCACTTCGGGCGATTTTGTGCTTGAAATGACGAGCGATGACAATCTGGTGGAAATCTTTTCGGTAAAAGGTTCCCTGGTGTTGCGCCGCAAACATGCGGGCAGCCGCTTGGAAACGTCCTTGCCCCGTGAGGGCGTGTACTTCGTGCGCGTAACCAATGTGTATGGCGGCTCGGTGCGCCGTATCGTGGTGATGTAGGCTCGGCCTGGCGTAGATAAGTAGATAAAGGGAGCGGCGAAGGAAAATTTCCTTCGCCTCTCCCTCTTTTTGTAGGTATCTTGTTTTTACCGTCCTCCCGTAATGACCGACAGGAACCGGGGTGTAAAGCGGTGCAACAGTCTGTACACACCCAGGCAAAGCCCGAGAACCACCGCGAAACAAACGATATGAATCAGGAAATAAGACCAAGGGGTCTCCGGCAGAACATCCATCAACAGCATTTTAAGTATTCCCACCGGAATAAAGTGTGTGGCGAAGACAAAGAAACTGCTCTGGCATAAAGGCACGTTCACTTTCAATCTGCCGGAACTTATCAGTTTTCCGGACAAGGCGATAAAGAACACCACGCTGGCGCATAATCCAAGTTTATCGACCACCTCTACGGCCGGCAATCCTGCCACGTACCGATATACCTGAAAGCAAGCGGACAGCAAGACGACAATGCCTGTCCATCCCCAATGCGGCATCATCCGCAGCACAAAGTTCTCTTTCCGTAAGGCCAGCCATGCGCCGGCGGCAAAAAAGAAGTGAAACAACGAGACCTCCATCGCCATGTTGATTCCAATCTGCACCCGTATTCCGAGAAACCAAGGCAAGGCAATCAAGACAAGACCGAATGTTTTCAGATAACGTATCAGCAGATAGAAAAGAGGGCTGATTACCGAAACTATCATCAGGTTGCGGATAAACCAGAATTGCGGTGCTATCGGCGCATTCCAGAACGCCATTTTCCAATCATGCAACGTGTAATTCACAATGAGTTTGGAATCGGGAGTCTCTCCGTGTCGAAGCAGCCAGTACTGCAGCAACAGGTAATAGACTACCGCCGCCGCATTCCAAAACAGATAGGGAACCAACAGACTTTTGGCGCGTCTTTTTAGATTCTTGCCGTAGATGCGGGCAGAAAAACCGGAACGGAAAAACAGGAAACCGGAAAACAGCACCAAAGCGGGAAGCCGTTCAAAAACCTTTGTAGTGATGAATGAAAACAGAAAATAACCGTTTTCGCAGGTGGGCGGCAACGCGCCTATCCGGGCATGGGTAAAGA
>CAMWTX010000204.1 GCA_947177315.1 uncultured Bacteroidales bacterium
ATTCTATGTATTCCGTTGGGAGAGCAGGAACCATGAAACGGGATTTGTTAAAATCGTAAAGGAATAGCGATGGATACTTTGTCCTAAAATAAGCAATCATGAATCGGGACAAATATAGATTGAAAACCAAGTAACAGAACTTATGAAACCGCTTAAATGGATGTTATTGATAAGCCTGATGGTGATGACGCTTTCGGGTTGTGACTACCCCGATGAAGTTCGTCTATTCTTTACAGAGACCGACGAACAAACGATTCCCTATAAAAGGGGAGAAATCGTTCGGTTTATCGATGAACAGGGAAATGCCGCCACATTGACTGTAAGCGAAGATGCAAAAACATGGATGAAAGACGAAGAAGGTTTCACCTGTTTTAGGTGGCAGCATCGGAATGTGCGCTTGTCGTCGGAACAGAGCGATTTGCAATTTGATGTAGAGATTGAAAGCGTGCATCGGTATGACTCCCCGAATGTATATGTGCAAACTTCTTCCGGAGATGTTTTTCGTGTGTACTACAACATAATGGGACTGCTTGAAACACAAGATAGTCTTGAAATCAATCGTCACGTTTACTATGATGTGGCTGTGGTGAAAGATAGCAGGGGAAAGGGTTCACAACTCTGTTACAACACCGAATACGGCATCCTCCAAGTGACACAGGACGACAAAAATATCTTCACGTTGGTTCCGTAAGGAGCATGATTATAAAAATACTGTCATGAAGAACAAGATATACACTTGTATTTTATTAGTGGCTTTGTCGTTCTCCTGTTTTGCAAACGAAAGACAGGAACGGAGCCATGAGGCCCATACATTGAATTTCAGTTACAGCCCCGTGTTACGGAGAGCGTATTATCAGGATTGGAAAACCGTGCCGCCGCTCAAATTCACGTTGAATTACGCTTACGACATTCCCATGCGTTCGCGCTTCGTTAATTTTTACGCGATAGCGGAGGCTTCTTATATAGGAGCATATCACAAAGGTTCGATGAAAATAGGAGAACAAGCGTTTTCCGTTAAGAAAAATTTTGACGCAGTGATACTTTCCGCCGGTATAGGGCTCAAGGTACATCTTGTATCTTTTTTGGATCTGGCTATTTTTTATACCGGAGGTTATCGCTATTCAAACTGTAAAAACAATGTGGAGTGGATATTGAAAAGGCAGGAGAGGTTGCATGGAGCCTCAGGATGTGCAGGAATAAGGTTTATTGGAAAAATCAATAGAATCAATGTTTTTGCCGGCTATTCCTTTGCACATTTGTTATTGGAAGATGACTATATGTTTCCTACCGACCATTATGTAGATGTCGGTATAGGCTACACGTTTTGATGCCCTCCGGCATCTACCTTGCCCGCGTAAAGACGCCCTGCGGTGTCCTTACGGAGAAGTTTTCGGTGAAGTGACAGGCGTCTCGGCAGAAGAAAACCTTTGGTTTTATTCTGCTCTCGACTTTTCGTATCTTTGTGCGCTATGTTTGCCAAGAAGATACCTAATATCCTTACGCTTTGCAATCTGTTGTGCGGTTGTATGTCGATGGCATACGCTTTCGGCGGGCATCTGCGCATGGCCGCCGGTTTTATCTTCGTGGCGGCGGTCTTCGATTTCTTGGATGGCATGGCGGCCCGCCTGCTCAAGGCCCAAAGCCCGATGGGACGTGAACTGGACTCGCTTTCGGATGTGGTGAGTTTTGGCGTGGCTCCTTCGGTCTTGGCGTATCTGATGCTGTACCTGCAACCCCAATGGGGGCATTACTGGGCTTGTGCGGCCTTTATCATGGCGGCCGCTTCGGCATACCGTCTGGCAAAGTTCAATGTAGGCCAAGACAGCCTTTCTTTTACGGGAATGCCTACCCCGGCGAACGCTGTCTTTTGGGCTTCGCTGGCATGGCACGCCCATGAGGGCGTTTTTCTCAAAGGCGGTTACCTGTTGGCTTTGGTGGCGGTGATGTCGTTTTGGCTGGTGTGCCATTACCGTATGTTCTCGTTCAAGCTAAAGAGCCTTTCATGGAAGGGGCAGCAGACCGTTTTTGTCTTTGTGGCGACGGCCATCGTTCTCTTTGCCCTGTTCGGTTTTCTGGGCTTGGCGGTAACGGTGTTCCTGTACCCGTTCTTTTCTTGGGTGCATTTCTATATCGAGACAAGAAACAATAGAAACAAGGAGATAGCATGAAATACAAAGCAGAAGTAAACGTAATGCCTTTAAAGGCGTTGCTCGACCCCCAGGGGAAAGCCGTGGAAGCCCGTTTGCACAACATGGGCGTAAAGGATGTGCGGAATGTGCGTATCGGCAAGCACATCACCCTCGAAGTGGAAGCCTCCGACGAGAAGAAGGCTGCCGCCATCGTGGAAAAGGCCTGCAAGGACTTGTTGCACAACCCGATTATGGAAAGTTACGAATACAAGATAGAAAAAGCGTAGCTATCCCTTACGGACAAGCATTAGTGTAAATTCAAAAACAACCCGATAAAATGAAAAAATTATTGTTCGCAGCCTGGCTGTCGATGGCCTTTGTCTGGGCAGGTTTTTCGCAAGACAATCCCGTTAAATGGAAGTGTTCGGTAAAATATCTCGACGGTAACCGGGCCGAATTGGTGATGAAAGCCAATGTGGGCGGCGGATACCACCTCTATTCGCAGTTCATGGAAGAAGGCGGCCCTCAGCCCACCGTTTTCCATTTTCCCGCCACGGGCGATTTCAAGGTAAAGGGCAAGGTTTCGGAAAGCCCCAAACCCATCGAAGAAACCGATGAGATTTTTGGAACGCTGGTTCGTTTCTTTGCCAAGAACGCCGAGTTCCGCCAGGTGATAAGTATCGAGACCGAACAGGATTTCGAAATTGCCGCCACGGTGGATTACCAGGTGTGCAACGATGAAACCTGCATTCCTTTCAACGATGTCGATCTCAAGTTCAAGGTAAAGGGCGTAAAGTCTTCCGAAGCTGCTGTTGCCGAAGCCGCCAAGGAAGAACCGGCGTTGGAAGAACAGCCCGTTGCCGAATCGCAGGCTCCTGTTGTTGAATCCGAACAGG
>CAMWTX010000205.1 GCA_947177315.1 uncultured Bacteroidales bacterium
TCACTTCCCCGTTCAGCTCGAAAGACTCTAATCTTCCGACCCTCGTTTCCTCGCCTACCCATAGCGTAAGGAAACGTTTTGCAAAGGGTGGTCGCATATTTTTTCGGCCACCCTTTTCCTTACCGAACAAAAAACAATCCTTTGAATTTCCGCATGTCCGCCCGTTCTTTTCCGTTTTTCCGCATCCTCCTGCGGGCATGCTTCCTTGCCTGTTTTCCCCTGCTTTTTTCGGCCTGCAACAATGTGGCCTACCTGCCCGAGAACCAAAGCCTGCTGGTAAAGAACAAGGTAAAGGTATCGCGCGGCGGAGAGGTATCCAAAATGGATATGACCAACATGCTCATTCAGGAACCCAACAGCAAGATTCTGGGTGCGCGGATCCGTCTGGGCATCTACAACGGGGCCAAACCCGACAAGCACAACTGGTGGAACAACAAACTGCGCGAATTGGGCGAACCGCCCGTTATCTTCGATTCCTCCACCATTGTTTCCTCACAGGAACGCATCCTCATGCACGCCGCCAGCAAAGGGTATTTCTATCCCGAACTGACCTCCGAAGTCAAGCGCAAAGGCAAACTGAACCGCAAGGTGGTGGTTTCCTACAACCTCAAGCTGGACGAGCCCTACCGCCTGCGCCAGATAGACATCTCGGTGCTGGACGACAGCCTCCGCGATGAATTCGCCAACTGGCCCAAACGCACCCTGCTCAAGCCGGGCATGCAGTATATGGTGAGCTCGCTGGATGCCGAAAGAACCCGGATCGCCGAAAGACTGCAGAACATGGGCTATTGGGCTTTTTCGAAAGACTATATCTCGTATTCCATCGACAGCGCCCTTTCCTCCAAGCAGATGGATGTGCTGCTGCTCGTCAAGAAAATGAATTCCAACCTGACCGACAGCCTCACGGGAGAACCCATCCTGCTCTCCCATAAAAAATACTATATCGACAACGTATATATCTTTCCCCAATCGCGTTCGCGTGAACGCGACCTGGCTTTCGACACCGTGCTGTTCGAGAACGCCACGCGGCGCGAGAAACGCAAAGGCCTCGCCAGCCCGGTCTATTACTTCATCAACCAAGGCAAGCCCATCATCAAATACAAGCCCCTGCTGCAAAAGACCTTTCTGCGCGGCGGCGACCGCTATTCCCTGCAGAATGTCACCCAAACCTACAACAATCTGGGCGACCTCCGCGTGTTCCAGTACAACAGCATCAGTTTTACCGAACGGCCTTACGACACCGCCCTGTCTTATTTTGAGAACAACAAGCTGGACTGCAATATCCATATCATCCAGGGCAGCCGTTTCGGATTCAGCGTGGAAGGACAGCTCACCACCAGTTCCGGTATTCAGGGCATCGCCGCCGTAATCGGATTCCAGAACCGCAACACCTTCGGCGGCGGCGAAATCCTGAACGTGAAATTGCGCGGACTGTACGAGTTTCAGGTAACCGCCGACCAACAGAAGAACAAGACCTTTCTGAACACCTTTGAAGTAAAGGCGGAAGCCAGCCTTGAGTTTCCACGGTTCCTGCTGCCCATCAGCCTGGACCATTTCTCGCAGTATTTCCGCCCCTCCAGCATCATCGCCATCAGCTACAGCTATCAGATGAAGCGCGACTATTCGCGGGGAACCTTCAACGCCACTTTCGGTTACCGTTGGCGGCAGAACATGGGCGAACACGTGTTCAACCCCATCGAAATAAGCACCATTCAGATGGGACGCCTTTCCGAACGCTTCGAAAAGGTACTGCAGGAATACCGGGATAAAAAGAACTACCGGCTCTATTACCAGTATTCCGACCACTTTATCCTGACCCCGCGCTACCGTTTTCTCTACAACGACCAAAGACAAGGAGAGATACGCGATTTCAACCGCCTCAAGATAGAAGTGGAGGTAGCCGGAAGCCTGCTTTACGGCATCGCCTATGCCATCAACGGCAAACAGCCGCAAGGGGCGGGCTACCGGCTGTTCAACCTGCCTTTCTCGCAATACACCCGTGCCGAACTCGACTACAGCCACCATTTTACTTTCGGCGAAAAGACCAGCCTGGTGCTGCGCGCCGATTTGGGCGTGGGCTACAGTTACGGGAACTCCAAGTCGATGCCCTACGAAAAGGCGTTTTTTGCAGGCGGCAACAATACCCTGCGCGCCTGGCCGCTTTACCAACTGGGGCCCGGCGGTTACGCGCACCCCAAGGGAACGCCCGACTTTGAACGTTTGGGCGACATCCTGATGGTGTTCAACCTCGAACAGCGTTTTCCCATTGTGGGCGGTCTGCGCGGCGCGGTCTTTCTGGACGCCGGCAACATCTGGCTTTTCCGTGCCAACGAAACTTATCCCAAAGGTGTTTTTTCCTCTGATTTCTATAAGGAATTTGCGCTCGGAACCGGCGTGGGGCTGCGCTACGACTTTAAGTTTTTCCTTATCCGCATGGACGTGGGCGTGCCGCTGCGCGACCCGTCTTTGGCGGGGACCAAAGACTGCTGGGTCATCAAAGACTTTAAGTTGAAAGACCTTATCTTTAACTTCGGTATCGGGTATCCATTCTAACGGCCATGAAAAATTTCGCCACTCTCCTGCTCCGCTTGGCAGGCTGGCGGGTAAACGATTTTATTCCGCCCGAAAACAAGTACGTGCTTATCGTTGCCCCGCACACCACCTGGGTAGATGCCTTGATCGGCCGGCTGGCATTCTGGACCAAACGGCTGCCGGCAAGATTCTTTATCAAGAAGGAATTCTTTGTGTTTCCTTTCGGTTTTCTGCTCAAGGCCTTGGGCGGCATGCCGATAGACCGCAAACAGGCACAGCATCTGGCCGAACACGCCGTAAACCTGCTCGCCACGCACCGAAGGCTGGCACTCATCATCACCCCCGAAGGCACGCGCAAGCGCACCGAGCGTTGGAAAAAAGGATTCTACTATATCGCCAAACGGGCCGGCGTACCTCTCTATGCCGGCATTGTGGATTACCGGACCAAAACCTGGACCGTGCTTCCCCCTC
>CAMWTX010000206.1 GCA_947177315.1 uncultured Bacteroidales bacterium
GAACCGGTGTGGAAGCCTTGCTCGAAAAAGTGTTGCTCGAAGCCGAAATGCTGGACCTCAAGGCGCATCCCGAAAGAAGGGGCAAGGGTACGGTTATCGAATCGTCTTTGGACAAGGGCCGCGGCTATGTGGCCAAGATTCTGGTTCAGGACGGAACGGTGCGTATCGGCGACTTTATTTTGGCAGGGCCTACCTTTGGCCGTGTCAAGGCGATGTACAACGAACGTAACCAGGCCATGAAGGAAGCCGGTCCTTCGCAGCCCCTGTTGCTGCTGGGCTTGAACGGTGCTCCCCAGCCGGGCGATGTGTTCAACGTGATGGCGGACGAAAGGGAAGCCAAAGAAATTGCCGGAAAACGCCTGCAGCTGCAGCGCGAACAAGGAATGCGCGCCCAAAAGCATATCACGCTCGACGATATCGGCCGCCGTATCGCCATCGGGAATTTCAAGGAACTCAACATTATTGTCAAAGCCGACGTGGACGGTTCGGTGGAAGCCCTTTCCGACTCCTTGCTCAAGCTTTCCACGCCCGAAGTGCAGGTTAACGTTATCCACAAGTCGGTGGGTCAGATTACCGAAAGCGACATCATGCTGGCAGCCGCTTCCGAAGCCATTATCGTGGGCTTCCAGGTGCGTCCTTCGGTGGCGGCCCGCAAGCTGGCGGAAAACGAAAAGATCGATATACGTCTTTACTCCATCATCTACGATGCCATCAACGAGCTCAAAGACGCTATCGAAGGCATGCTTTCGCCCGTGATCCAGGAAAAGATCGTGGCCAACCTCGAAATCCGCGAAGTGTTCAAGATCAGCAAGGTGGGTTCGATTGCAGGCTGTATCGTGCTGGATGGCCGTTTGGGTCGCAATACCAAAATCCGCATCATCCGCGACGGTATTGTGGTCTATACCGGAGAACTCGGCTCGTTGCGCCGCTTCAAGGACGACGTTAAGGAAGTGGCGGTGGGTCAGGATTGCGGTTTGAACATCAAGAACTTCAACGACATCAAGGTAGGCGACATCATCGAAGGCTACGAACAGGTGGAAATCAAGCGTACCTTGTAGTGTAAATCATGTACGGACATTTTGTCGAATATGTGGAAAAGGAGCAACTTTTTGCCGGGTGCAGGAGGTTGCTCCTTGCCGTTAGCGGCGGAGTGGATTCGGTGGTGCTGCTGCATCTGATGGGCTGGTATGCGCGTGAGCACGCGGGTTTGGAACTGGCGGCGGCCCATTGCAATTTCCACCTGCGCGGCGAGGAATCCATGCGCGATGAAACTTTTGTACGCTCTTTGGCTCAGAACGCTGGAACTCCATTGTTTTTTGCAGAATTCCAAACTGAAAAATATGCGCGTGAGCACGGCATTTCGGTGGAGATGGCGGCGCGCGAACTCCGTTACGGTTTTTTTGAAGAACTGCTGGCAGGCAAGGAAACCGATGCTTTCGACGCCTGCCTGTTGGCGCATCATGCCAACGATAACGTCGAAACCTTTTTTATTAATATATTTAGGGGGAGCGGAGTCAAGGGATTGAAGGGCATGTTGCCCAAAAGTCCCGATGGGCGCTATATCAGGCCGTTGCTGTTTGCGTTGCGTTCCGAAATTCTGGAATACGCACGGCAGAACCAACTCGATTTTGTGGAAGACAGCACCAATGCGGAGCCTATGTGCGTGCGCAACCGGGTGCGGCACGATGTTTTGCCGGTGCTTGAAAGACATTGCGAGGGTTTTGTGGGCAAACTGAACCAAAGCATGCAGACCCTGCGTTTGGCGGATGCCTTGATAAGCGATTGGTTCGCCCGGCTTTCAGACAGGATAGTGGTAAGGGAAAACCCGCAGGATGCCGGAACGGAAACGCCCGAATTCATTCCCGTGGAACGTTTGCCGTTGGCAGGAGCGCATCAGGATTTGTTTTGGGAACTTTATCTGCGCGCCCATGCCTTTAACCGCCGGCAGATAGAACAGATAGCCGAGAACCGCAAGAACGGCATCTCCGGAAAACGGTTCTGTAATGCCGACGGCAGCGGTTTCCTCCTGCGTGAACCGGAGGGATGGCGTTGGATTCCGCAAGGCCTGGGGCGGCATAAAACCGACGAACCTTTGCATGAGGAGGCAAAGGTAGAGGTTCTGCGTAAGGAAGACATGGATACCAGCCCCGATGTGGCGTATCTGGATTTTGACAAACTGGAATTTCCGCTTTCCTGGCGGCATTGGATGCCCGGCGACCGTTTCTGTCCCTTGGGCATGAAAGGTTTTCGGAAACTGAGCGATTTTTTCAAAGACCTGCATCTGGGCGGCGTTCAAAAAGAAAGGGCGTGGCTGCTCTGTTCGGGCAAAGACATCGTTTGGGTGGCGGGTTACCGCATCGACAACCGTTACCGATTGGATTTTTCGACACCGGGTCTGAAAACAGCCTGGATGGTAAGACTTATCGAGCATGAAGACCGTTAGAGCCGTTTATTTCAGTGCCACGGGAACCACGCGCCGCGTGGTGTGCGCCATAGCGGAAAAGTTGTCCGAAAAGTTAGGCTTGCCGTATGTGCAGATGGATTTTACCTTGCCTGCGGCGCGTGTGGAGCCGCTTGTTTTCGGCAGCGGCGACATTGTGGTGCTGGGAACGCCCGTCTATGCGGGGCGGGTGCCCAATGTGCTGCTCAAATATCTGCAAATCCTGCGCGGGGTAGGGGCGGTGGGTGTTCCCGTAACGGTATTCGGAAACCGCCACTACGACGATGCGCTCATAGAGTTGCGCGATTTAATGGAGAATGCCGGCATCCGTACCGTTGCGGCGGCGGCCTTTGTGGGCGAACACGCCTTTTCGCGCGTTTTGGGGGCAGGCCGTCCCGATGCGGAGGATTTGGCGGTGGCGGAACGTTTTGCGCTTTCGGTGGCGGAGAAAATAGCCGCTATGGGTCAGAACGGCCTGCCAAAATCGCCCGTTGAGGTGGAGGGCACGCCTTTCCCCTATCGGGGCTATTATCAGCCGCGCGACCGCCACGG
>CAMWTX010000207.1 GCA_947177315.1 uncultured Bacteroidales bacterium
CGCCTCAAGAGCTGCTATCTTGTCTTGTAGGAATTGAAGGCGTTCATTTGTCATGGCATCATCATTCTTTATCATATATGGGAAATTTTTACGGACTGATCTGAATTTCCATACTTCATCGTAATATTCATCGAGTTCAATTAGATAGTCATATTCTTCATCAATATTTACACGGTTTTTGTCCACCTTGATGGCTTCGCCCAGCCAATAGAGCCCTTGGTCTTCACCGTTCAGGTTAAGCATGACGAACTGGCCACGCACGGTATATTCCATTTCAAGTTGTCGGCTCAAATAGAATGCCATCGTGTTCCGTAAAAAGGAATTGTCGCGGTAGTTGGCAATCAGTACCCACCTTTTGTGTTCCGGCATGCCCATGATTCCGCGTTTTTTCTCCAATTTGATGGCATAAGGTTTTTTGGGCATGAGCCATGTTGAGTTTCCTCGACCACGGATATTGGTTGGAATAGTGTCGAATAGAGGAATTTCATTATCGGATTTTATCAATGAGAGCAATGCACCTTTCATCCATTCATCCTTTGATGTTATTTCTTGACCATCAGGAGTGATGATGGAAAGGAGAGGAAGATCGTTTTTATTGTTGTGTTCATCATCGGGTGTTGGTTTGCAGGAAGAAAGGAATCCCAGACCTATTATCAAAATGGAAAACAGGCAAAGAGTTCTTATTGTGTTCATGATTTCGCCACGCGCAATACTTAACCTCGGTCTAGTCCGAACAAGTTCGGTTGTTGCATATGGTTTTACTAAGACAATGTTTTTCATTTTGATAGTTAATTTATTTTCTTTAAAAGTCTTAATGATGATGTACAATTTTAATACAAAAGAACAAGAAAAACAAAATGATGGTATATAAAGAGAATCGGAACGGAAAATATAGATTAATCTGAAGCAGAGAGAAGAACTATGCGTTCACGGTCTGGAGATAAATTTTATCCAATTGGTTACCTACTTCCTCAAAAGAAAACTTGGCGTAGGCGCGGCGGCTTATGGCTTGCGGTGCATAGTCCGCATAAGTATCCAGCATACGGTTCAAGGAATGATATAGTGCGGTTTCATCCTGAACAGGAACGGTGATTCCGTTGGTTTCGTCTATCAGTTCGGGAATACCGCCTACCTGGGTCGCCACCACGGGTTTGCCGCAGGCCAGGCTTTCGCAAATCACCACCGGCTGGTTTTCGTAGTTGGAGAACAACACCGAAAAGCTGCATTCATCTAAGGCTCTCTTTATTTCGGGAGGTTGAAGTTTTCCTACGAATACCACAGTGTTTTGCGGTAATTGCAGTTGCTCGGCATATTCCTGCGTGGCGGCGCGGTCTTTGCCATCGCCCACCATCACCAATTTGAAGTCTGATCGGGTTTCGGATAATTTTTTGATGGTACGCAATAATCCGAAGTTGTTTTTGGCGGCTTCGTCAAAACAGCAGATATGGAGAATGGTTTTGCAGTTGGATATGGAAGCGGGCACGATGTCTTGAAAGAAAAAATCATCCACCACATTGGAAACCTGCCGATAGCTTCCATGAATTCCGCATTTCCGCATGGCTTTCCCCAAATTTTCGGAAACAGGCAATATCCGCCTTGCTTTTTTAGCGGTCCATTGAGCTAACAAACGGTGAAATTCGCTTTTAAAATCGTTGCGCAGATACCGCGACCAATGCTCGGTAACCACATAGGGAATATGGTATCTGTAGTTGCACCAAAGCGCCATAAGGCCTATGCCGTCCAACACGTGGGCGTGAACCAGATCGGGTTTGCCGCTCTCTTGGAGGATATGCCTGAAGCCGGAACGGAACATGCCCAGGAAACGAAGAATCCTTAAGGCTTTGTTGTTGGCACGGGGGTAGTAAATGTAGTGTTCGCGCAGGTTGCCATGCACAAGGTGTTCAAACTGCGGTTCTTTAATGCCGGGTTCGGCTTTTAAGAAAAGAACATCCACTTGATGGTGCGCGGCTACCGCCAAGGCATGTTTGCGAACGAACAGCCCCTCCATATCGTCGTTGCGGTGCGGATACCAGGCAGGCAGGAAAACAATGTGCATGGCAGGGCTTTTTTAATCGGCATCGGGCAAGCGTTGCGTCTTGTTTGCCCAATGGATAAAGATACAGAAAATCGAAACTGTGGCGGCCGCTCCGGCAAGGTACGAAAGCGTGTTCTGATAAAGTTCGTTGTTGGCGAACACACCGCCCAGACATTCGGGAGCGCGGAAAAAGTAGGTAAAGATAACCATTGTCATGAACAGGGCCGGCAGCAAGGCCATCACATAGAACCAGCCCTTGCGGTGCTTGAACAGGAACACGGTGATGACCCACAGGGTGCACATGGCCAGCAATTGGTTGATAAAGGCAAAATAACGCCAAAGCACGCCGAACTGGTTGCTGAAAACGGTAAGCAACAGCAAGGAGATGCCGAAAAGCGGCAAAGCCAGGTAAAGCCGGCTGCTGAGTTTCTTCTGTTCAAAACCGAAAATCTCCGCCACCATAAGACGGGCGGCACGCATGGCGGTATCTCCCGAAGTAATGGGGCAGGCCACCACACCGATAACTGCCAGAACAGCCCCGAAAGTGCCCAGCCATGCGCCAGAAAGCCCGTTGACCACCAACGGCCCGCCTTTGCTTTCCACATCGGCGTAGGTAAGCCCTATCTGCGCCATCAAGTCGGGATTGTGAAAGATATAAGTGGCGGCGGCAGCCCAGATCAAGCCCACCACGCCTTCGGTAATCATGGAACCGTAGAAGATGGGGCGGCCTTGTTTTTCGGAAGAGAAGCACCTTGCCATAAGTGGCGATTGGGTAGCATGGAATCCCGAAACCGCGCCGCAGGCAATGGAGATGAACATCATCGGGAAAATCGGTTTGGAAGTTCCGCCCGCCAATTCCTGCATGTTTTCCAGACCTTGCCATATTTCGGGCATGTCTCTTATACCCCTCTCCGAGCCCACGCGACCTCTCTCCAACTAGTATGCCGTCTTGTG
>CAMWTX010000208.1 GCA_947177315.1 uncultured Bacteroidales bacterium
ACCCTGCAGAACTACGGTATCGGCATCAGCAAGATATCCGCCACCATCGGGCCTACCGTCACGCTCTACGAAATCGTGCCGGCTCCCGGTATCCGCATCAGCAAAATCAAGAACCTCGAAGACGATATCGCCCTGAGCCTTTCCGCGCTCGGCATCCGTATCATCGCGCCCATTCCCGGCAAAGGAACCATCGGCATCGAAGTGCCCAACAGCAAGAAACAGGTGGTTCCCATGCGCGATATGCTTACCTGCGAAAAATTCAGGAACAAAGACCTCGCCCTGCCGGTCGCCCTGGGTAAAACCATCGCCAACGAAGAGTTTGTGGCGGATTTGGCCAAAATGCCCCACTTGCTGGTTGCCGGTGCCACAGGCCAAGGTAAATCGGTGGGATTGAACGCCATTGTGGCCTCGTTGCTCTATTCCAAACATCCTGCCGAGCTCAAGTTCGTGATGGTCGATCCCAAAAAGGTGGAACTGAGCCTTTACAACAAGATTGAACGCCATTACCTGGCCAAGTTGCCCGACAGCGAAGACGCCATCATCACCGACACGCGCAAGGTGGTGCGTACGCTCAATTCGCTCTGCAAGGAAATGGACAACCGCTACGATTTGCTTAAAGACGCCGGGGCGAAGAACCTCAAGGAATACAACAAGAAAATCATCGACCGGAAGCTGGTGATCGGGCAGTCGGTAAGTTCCGACGGCGAGAACAAACACCGCTTCCTGCCTTATATCGTATTGGTGATCGATGAGTTCGCAGACCTTATCATGACCGCCGGGCGCGAAGTGGAACAGCCTATCGCCCGTCTGGCACAGTTGGCGCGCGCTATCGGCATTCACCTGGTGATAGCCACCCAACGGCCTTCGGTCAATATCATCACGGGCTTGATCAAAGCCAACTTCCCTGCCCGTATCGCCTTTAAAGTGAGCCAAAAAATCGACTCGCGCACGATTTTGGATGCCGGCGGCGCCGACCAGTTGATTGGCCGCGGCGACATGCTTATCTCGATGGGAGAAGGGCTGACCCGCTTGCAGTGCCCGTTTATCGACACGCCCGAAATCGAAAGGATTACCGAATTTATCGGAGCGCAACGCGCCTATCCCTGCGCGTACCTCCTGCCCGACTGCCCCGATGAGAACGGCGGTGGCGAAGGCAAAGCCGACCTCGATTCGGAAGAATGGGACTCCATGTTCCGCCAAGCCGCCGAAATGGTGGTGAGCAGCCAGCAAGGTTCCACCTCCATGCTGCAACGCAAGTTCAAGTTGGGTTACAACCGTGCCGGGCGTATCATGGACCAACTGGAAACGGCCGGTATCGTGGGCGCTTTTGACGGAAAGAAAACCCGCGAGGTAAAGATAAAAGACCCTGCGGCATTGGAAAGCATATTTACCGACCTTGGGATAGATTAACGAAAAAAGACCATGAAGCGTTTTTTGTTTTTGATAAGCCTTGTTTTTGCCTTTGGAGGCATGCAGTCCGGAGCCAATGCCCAAGTTTCGCCACAGACCACGGTCAAGACCGCCGAAGGCGCCAACGATCCGATGGCCCACTCTTATATGGAGAAAACGCGCAAATGGCTCAACGGATGCAAGACCATCGAAATCCGTTTTGAAGCCTGTTCGGAAGAAAACAACCAGCCCACCCCTTCGGGTTGCCAACGCAGTTCTCTGTTGGTGCAGGGTTCCAAATACCGCCTTGTGATGGGCGCCGATGAGTTCTATTGCAACGGAACGGACTTGTGGGTCTATACCGTGGCCAACCATGAGGTTTCGATTTACGTCTGCGACCAAACCCTGCCCGACCTCAACCCGGTGAGCCTCATCAAGAACCACGACAAATTCTACCGCGCCAAATATATCCGTCAACAGACCATCGACGGTGTTTCGTGCCATATCATCGACCTGACGCCCCTGCAACGTTCCGAAGTAACCAAAATGCGCCTCTACCTGAATGCCGGCGATGCCAAGTTCCACAAGATAGAGGTTTACCTGCCGCAGAACCGTAGGTTTATCTATAATAACTTCTCATACAAGGAAAACGCACCGGCCAAGACAGCCGATTTCGTGTTTGACCTCAATAAGTTTCCCAAAGTGCAGGTAAACGACATGCGGTAAGTCCACAAATCCACACGCATACGGCAGACAATAAAAAAGGCGACAGAAAATGCCGCCTTTTTTATTGGGATAATCCGTCGCTTAAAATTGTAATTTATGCCCCATCTTATCCTGCTTGGTTCGCAGATAAGCTTCGTCGTACTGGTTGGGCTGCTCGATAATGGGCACCGTTTCCACGATTTCGATGCCATAGCTTTCCAAACCCACGCGCTTGGCGGGATTGTTGGTGATTAAACGCACCTTATGGGCCTGCAGGCTCCGCAGAATCTGCGCGCCGATGCCATAGTCGCGTTCATCGGGCTTGAAGCCGAGCAACACGTTGGCTTCCACCGTATCCTTGCCCTGGTCTTGGAGTTTATAGGCCTTAAGTTTATTGAGCAGACCGATGCCACGGCCTTCCTGATTCATGTAAAGAACAATGCCCTTGCCTTCTTTTTCCACCATTTCCATGGCGTCGTGCAACTGCTCGCCGCAATCGCAACGGCAGGAAGAGAGCACATCTCCCGTAAGGCAGCACGAATGAACACGCACCAAGATAGGTTCGTCTTCTTTCCATGAACCTTTCACCAACGCCAAGTGCAAGATTCCGCTATTGTTTTCGGTAAAGGCATGGAGTTGGAAATTGCCGTGATGCGTGGGCAGTTTCACCACCACTTCTTCCTTTACCAGGCTTTCGGTCTGGATTCGGTAGGCAATCAAATCGGCAATCGAAATAAGCTTGATGCCATGTTCGTCGGCAAACTTCCTCAATTCGGGCAGACGCGCCATCGTGCCGTCTTCGCTCATGATTTCCATCAAGGCTGCCGCCGGATAAAGCCCTGCCAGACGTGCCAGATCCACACAGGCTTCGGT
>CAMWTX010000209.1 GCA_947177315.1 uncultured Bacteroidales bacterium
ATGGGTGGCAAGCGAAGTGGAATACCGGCTTTCGAAAGGCGATTCGGTTTTTTCGGCACCGATGGTCGATTACTACGCTTTTCTGAACCTGATGGAGAAACGCTTGGATAAAATTGATCTTTTGCTGCGCCTCTACCGTCTGGCGGAAGTAAAGGTCTTGCCGCGCTATATGCAGGAAGCCGTTTGCCTGCAGGCGGGTTTTCCGCAAAAGATATCCACACAGCAACTGTTGGAAACCCTACACCAGGGCTACCGCATCCATACGGGCGCGGCCGCCGACGTGCAGAGCGTTCTGACCGCACTCGACCAGCTCAGGCAACGCCGCATCTCTTTTGAAGAAGTTACCCGCAAATACAACGCCACCTACACCTACCACTATCTGTTCGGTGTGATCCAATAATAACGCATCATGCTTAAACCAACATTTTCGTTAAGCCTCGGCGCGGCAACACTTTTGCTTATCGCCACCGCCTGCTCGCCCCTGCACACCAAACTACAAGGCCCAGTCGTGCAAACGGGCGTTTCCGCCCCCGTCTTTCCCGACTATGCCGACACCCTGACGCTTCCGCCCAATATCGCTCCTCTGGATTTCAGGATTCAATCCGATTCGTTTTCGGACGGCCCGTACCAGATAAGGCTTTATGTGCAGTCTCCCTCGGGCGAGTTGCTGGATTCTTCAAAACTGGAAGCCAAGCGTTTTGTGCGTTGGAAAACCTCCCTTTGGCATGAGTTCCTGCAAAAGGCGGCCTCGTGCGAGGGAAGCCTGTTGATAGACATCTACGCCCGGGGCGAAAACTGCCTCCTGCAATACAAACGCAAGACCTGGCAGGTGGCATCCGACAGCATCGACCCGTATCTGGTATATCGCCTCAGCGCGCATGACGAAAACCCCTGCCTGCAACTGCAGGTTTACGAACGCTCGCTTTCGGATTTCTCGGAAAGGCTTTTGATGGACAACCGTTTTACCGGCAACAACTGCATGAACTGCCATACCAACAGCGGCAACAACGCCCAAAAGATGCTGGTTCACCTGCGCGGCCCGTATGCGGGAACCCTGCTTTTCAATGGAAAGGAATCCATCAAGATTGCCATTCCGGAGGGTTATCCCGACCTGCGCCTGGCCTATCCGTCTTACAGCCGCGACGGCCGATACATCGCTTTTTCCAGCACGCGCATCCACGTTTCTGCTTACGCGAACGCCTACCGTACCCAAGACCTGATTGCCGATACCTTGGGCAAGATCCTGATTTACGATGTGGCGGCCAACCGCCTGTTCTCCTGCCCTGAACTGATGGATGAACGCTACGAATATTCGTTTCCCGCCTGGAGCGCGGACGGGGGCAGGCTCTATTTCTGCCGCACGGAAAAATTAAAGCGTGCGGAGGATTTTCAATACGGTTTGTATTCCATCGGTTTCGACCCTCAACATGGCACGTTCGGCCATGTCAAAACGGTCTGTGATTTAAGGGCGCAAGGCAAAAACAAAAGTTTTTCCATGCCCCAAGCCAGTCCCGACGGACGCTATATCCTGGCTTCCACGCTTCTGCTGGGTTCATTCCCCTCACAGAACCAAGGAGATCTGCATCTGATTGACCTTTGGACGGGCAACGACCGCCCGGCCTAAGAACTGAACAGCCACGACGGAGAAAAATACCACAGCTGGAGCAGCAACGGGCGCTGGGTGGTGTTCGGAAGCAAGCGCATCAACGGAGCGACCGCCCAGATTTACATCGCCTACTTTGACCGCAGGGGGCGTTTCTCGACCCCGTTTGTCCTGCCACAGGACGAAGACAACTTTTACTTGAAAAACACCCGTTCTTTCCTTTTCCCGACCTTGAGCCGGAACATGGTGCCGTTTAATCTCGAAACATGGCAATCGGCGGTAAAACAACCTGCCGTAGCACCGGATATGCGTTACTTTGAAAAATACTACCGTCCGGGAGCGTTCAGACCCGAATCGGGACATTAGAAAAACCTACCGCACACGGGCGCGGGGGGCGAAAGCGGCGGAGAAATCTTCCCAAGAAGTGGTCTTATAGGCTTCTTCCGCCACAAAATGCAGCAAGATCTCGAACTGTTTGGCATCCATATAACCGGGAACCACGGTAATCTGCTGTCCTGTCTCGTCTAAAAAAGTGCAGGAGGGATAAGACATCTTGCCCTGCAGAAGCTGAATCGCCAAATCGTGGGAACCGCGTTTGCCCGAAGCCGCCGACTGGTTCACGAATGCGTTGTTGTTGATATAGACCGTATCGGTACGTTCGGCATTAAGTTTTACGGTAATGAACGCACTATCCATGTAGCGTACGATTTCGGGATGTGCAAAAGTAGTGGCATCCAAGCGTTTGCACCATCCGCACCAATCGGTATAGACATCGATGAACACCTTCTTGAGCGGCATCCTCATCTGCGCGCGCACGCCGTTTTCGACCAAGGATTCTTCAAAGGAACGCCACCGGAGGCATTGTGAAAAGGCCCGGGAGGAAAAAGCCACCCCCAAAAAGAGCGCACAAAACAACCATATCTTTTTCATGAACGCGAAAGTACACAAAAAGATGTAACTTTACGTCTTTATTTAGCCATTTATCCAAAAATGACCTTTTCTGAATTTGATTTGCGGCCGGAAATCCTTTCCGCCATTGAGAGCCTGGGGTTCGTGCAGCCTATGCCCGTGCAGGAGAAAGTGTTGCCCGTGCTGCTTTCCACCGATACCGACATGGTGGCCTTGGCGCAGACCGGAACGGGAAAAACGGCGGCCTTCGGCCTGCCTTTGCTGCAAAAATGCAATCCCGACAAACCGAGCGTGGAAGCCTTGGTGCTTAGCCCTACCCGGGAATTGTGCATGCAGATTGCCAAAGACCTCAAGAACTTTGCCCAGAACATAAAGAACCTGCGTATCTGTGCCGTCTATGGCGGTGCCAGCATCGAACGCCAGTTGGACGAGATAGCCCGGGG
>CAMWTX010000210.1 GCA_947177315.1 uncultured Bacteroidales bacterium
GAGTAGAATAAACTTAAATAAAAACAATTAAAAATTCTTAAGATGAAAAAACTGCTTTATTCGGGTGTAATCGCCCTGGTGTCACTTTTTGCCTTGACGGGTTTAGTCCGGGCACAGCACACCTTTACATTTGATCCTCCTACCGGATCCACGGTAGCGGCCGGAGATGAAATTCACGTTACCTGCACGCCGGAGGAAGAAGAAATCAGCTTCGAATGGTTCGCTTCGATGGAAGAGGCGCAGGCCGCGGAACCGACCCTAATGTGGGACGTTTACGGGGAAGACGCGGACGGTTTCCCGACTATTGCCGCGGGAAAGACCGTTTTGAAAGTGGGTATTGTGGGAGGTGACGTGGCTTATGCCGAATACACGCTGGGTGGCCTTGCGGCGGCTCCTAAATTAGAGTTTGATCTTGTGGGCGACAAGTACGGCCGCTATGTGCCTTTTACGGCCTCGCTGACGTATGCGGGCGAAGATCAGCAGAACTTTGAGCTTTACTATGCTTTAAACGGTCCGACGCCTTCCAAAGAGAAATACAAACCGAACGAAGATGAAATCATGCGTGTTGAAGCCACCAACGGTCATGCGGAAATCATGTTGACAGGCGTTCAGGCTAGCCCTTTCAAAGCGATAGCCTATATCACCGTGGATGGGGAAGATATCGCTTCCAATATGGTGGAAATGAACTTGGAAGCGCTTGACGTGGCCAAACCCGAATTTGTACCTGCCCCGTCGGAAGTAGAGGCCAACACGGTTGTAAAAATCAAGGATAATACAAAAGAAAACGAAGAAGATCAGGGTGCCACGATTCTTTACAGTAAGGACGGTGAAACGCTTCCGCTTATGTCGGCATACTACGATGATGACGATCCCAATGTATTCTTGTATAAGGATGAGGATGGCATCACGATTACCGAAGACGTGACCCTTTGGGTGATTGCCTATAAAAGCGTGGGCAGCGATGGATTCAGCCTTGGCCAATCCGGCGGTTCGGAACTGCTCCGCGGTCGTTTCACAGTGGCTAAACCGGCGGTAAATGTATCGCTCAGCACCAAAGAATGGACTATCGGTACGGAAGCCCCTACCGTGACTGTTACCGTACCCGAAGGTATCACCTTGGGAACGGCGGAAGGCAATGTGGCGGTTGAACTCTATATCTACAGCGACGATCCTTCGGCAGGTTGGAAGCAAATCATCACCGCAAGCGGCGTCAGCCTCGACATGAGCAAGGCTATTGAAGCCGGACATGAAGATGAATGGATGCTTAGATGCAGTTTGGTAAAAGGAAATGCAACTACGGAAGCTTTCGATGGAGATATGGAGGTGCGTCCTGAAATATTGTCGCTGGTGATTGTCAAGGATGGTGAAAAACCCGCAGCCCCCGAATTCAGCCTTCCTTCCGGCGAGGTGGAAAAAGGAACCCAGGTAACGCTTTCCTGTGCCACCGAAGGGGCCACCATTTATTATACCTATGGAGATTTAGAAGTTACTACGCCTTATACGCAGGCATTCATCATTAATTCCGACTGCGCTATCCGCGCCATGGCGGAAAAAGACGGCATTCAATCGGATATAACGCGCGTTGTATATACGATAAAGACAGAACCTCTTCCCGAACCTACGATTACGCTTACACCTGCTCCCGGTGAAATAGCTGCCGGTACAGAAATCGATATAGAAGTGGCTGAACAAGTCAAATTCATTTATTATAGACTTTATCCTACGGTAGATTCCGCTCAAAACGATAAAGAACCGATTGCGAATGTGGGTTCTATGTATCCATCGGAAGGGAAACCCGTTCCCACCGTTGAAAATCCCGTGCTTCGTGTGGGCGTTTTCCGCTCTGCGGAAACACCCCGTGAGATAAGACAGTGGGATTATGCCGTGTTCGCTTATCAGATTATGAAAGATATTCCGATGCCGGTTATTTCGCCCGCAGGCGGTGAAGTGGAAAAGGGTACGGAAGTGGAAATCACGCTGGCCGAAGGTGCGGAAGGTGCCAAGATTTACTACACCACCAATGATAGTGTTCCGCAAGTAGGCAAGGACTTTACGCAGGAATACACCCAAAAGATTGTGGTGAACCAAGCCATGACGATTAAGGCGATGGCGGTCAAGACCCAAACGGGCGGCCGCGATTTGGTTTCGAATGTGGCGGAAGCCGTCTATACGGTTAAGGGCGACGACCCCGTGGTTACCGACACTGTGAAGACCCCCACCTTCAGCGTGGCTGCCGGCGAAGTGGAAAAAGGCACGAAAGTGGCCTTGGCCTGTGCCACCGAAGATGCCAAGATCTACTATACCATAGATGGCAGCGAGCCCACGGCGGAGAGCGCCGAATATACGGCCGAAATCAGCATTGATTCGGCGATGACCATAAAGGCCATTGCCATGAAAGAAGGTCTGGAAAACTCGAAAGTGGTGAGCGCCGCATATACCGTCAAGGAACAAGGAGGCGACTCCACGGCTGTGGAAACCAAGGAATTGGCCGGTGTAAGCATCTATCCCAACCCGACGGAGGGCGAATTTAATGTAAGCGTTCCCGCAAACGTTGAAGTGGAAATCTTCAATGCCGTGGGTACTATGGTAAAACGCATGTCGGTAGCCGAAGGAGTTTCCCGGATTCGCTTGAACAACAGCGGCATATACTTTGTGCGCTTTACGTCCGTCAACGGACAGGTAGCCATCCGGAAAGTGGTTATCCGCTAATTGAAGTCTGAATAAGCCTCGCTTCGGTGAGGTTTTGGAAAGAAAGGTCGTGCCTTAGGCACGACCTTTCTTGGTTTAAAGTGCCTCGGCCATATAAACGGGCAGGCAGATAAGGTCTTTTTTCAAAACCGCCCCACAGTTATTCCAAACGGTATTTTTGTTCAAACCAAAAATATTAATATCTTTGCGGTCCGTTTCGTCGGAAAGGTCGTCGGTTTGGTAGTCAATGGCCTTGGAC
>CAMWTX010000211.1 GCA_947177315.1 uncultured Bacteroidales bacterium
CAGTTTGGCATCCTTGATGGCTTTTACGTCCACCAGCTTGAGGTCAAGCACGCTTTGGATATGGCGTTCCACATCGGGTTCATCGTAAAAAAGGAAATGCCCCAGTTTATCTACCGGAGCGAAAGAAAAACCGCCCTTCTCTGCCATCTTGACCACCTGCGCGCCTTCTTCGGCATTGATGAACTCGCCTTTTTCGTTCAACAGCTTGAGGGCGTTCCATTCCATGGGGTTATGGCTGGCGGTGATGATGATGCCGCCATGCGCCTTGTGGTGTTTTACCGCCATTTCGGTAGTAGGTGTGGTGGTGGTCAGCAGGTCGATCACATCCACGCCCATGCCCATCAGCGCGCCCTGCACGAGATGGTTCACCATCTGCCCCGAAATACGGCCGTCTTGACCGATCACCATGCGGATTCTTCCTTTTTTGGAGGCATTCTTTTCCTGTATGAGACGGGCAAAGGCGCAAGTGAATTTAACGATATCCAAAGGCGTGAGATTCTCGGATTCCTTGCCTCCGATGGTTCCCCGTATGCCGGAAATAGACTTTATCAAAGTCATAAAGCTGCGGTTTTATTGGATTTTTACTCTTTTCCGATAAGCTTTCATCGTATTCATAAGCAAAGCCGCAATCGTCATAGGCCCTACTCCGCCAGGCACCGGCGTAATGGCGGCGCACTTGGGCGCCACTTTGTCGTAATCCACATCGCCTACAATGCGGTATCCGCTCGGCTTGCCGCTGTCTTCAATACGGTGAATGCCCACATCGACCACCACCGCGCCTTCCTTTACCATATCGGCGGTAACAAAGCCGGGCTTGCCGAGCGCCGCCACCAGGATGTCTGCCTGCAGGGCTTCTTCCTTGAGGTTTTTCGTCTTGCTGTGGCAGATGGTTACCGTGGCGTTGGCATGGGGATTGTTGCGACTCATCAGCAAGGCCATGGGGGTTCCCACGATATTGCTACGCCCCAGCACCACGCATTTCTTGCCCGCCGTTTCGATACCGGCACGTTTGAGCAGTTCCATGATACCGCAAGGGGTGGCGGGCACAAAGGCGTCTTCGCCCAAGGCCAACCGGCCCATATTGACCGGATGGAAACCGTCGATGTCTTTGTCGGGAGACACGGCGGCGATAACGCGGTCAACGTTGATATGCTTGGGAAGGGGCAACTGGATGATGAATCCGTCCACTTCCTCGTCTTGGTTCAGGAAAGAAATCACTTCCAGAAGTTCCTTTTCGGAAATGTTTTCCTCGTAACGGTACAGGGAGGAAGTCATACCCACCGCGCGGCAGTTCCTTTCCTTACTGGCGATATAGGTTTCGCTCGCGCCGTCATGCCCCACCAGAATGGCGGCCATGTGCGGGGCGCGGTAACCTTTGTCTATCAAGGAAGCCACTTCGGAGGCTATCTCCTTCTTGATTTCCTCGCTGATTGTTTTTCCGTCTATCAGTTTCATGTATGTATGGGCTTTTATGTCTTTATATTATCGTCTGGCTCTTTTCATGTTGCGCATGGCCTGCATCATGCCGGGCTTGGAAACGGCGCGCATCATCTTCTTGGTTTCTTCGAGCTGCTTTATCATCTTGTTCACTTCGGCAATCGAAGTGCCGCTGCCCCGGGCTATGCGGTTGCGGCGCGAAGAATCCAGCACCTGCGGGTGGGAACGTTCATAAGGGGTCATGGACTGTATCATGGCTTCGATGGGCTTGAAAGCATCGTCTTTGATTTCCACGTCCTTGAGTGCCTTGCCCATACCGGGAATCATGCCCATGAGGTCTTTCATGTTCCCCATCTTCTTTATCTGCTGTATCTGCGAATAGAAGTCGTTGAAGTCGAAATCGTTGTTGCGGATTTTCTTCTGCAGCTTGCGGGCCTCTTCTTCGTCGTACTGTTCCTGCGCCCTTTCCACCAATGAAACGATGTCGCCCATGCCCAGGATTCGGTCTGCCATACGGGAGGGATAGAACACGTCCAAAGCCTCCATCTTCTCGCCTATCCCCACGAATTTTACGGGAACCTGCACCACCGAACGTATCGTAAGCGCGGCACCGCCCCGGGTATCGCCGTCCAGTTTGGTAAGGATCACGCCCTGGTATTGCAGTTTGTCGTAAAACGCCTTGGCGGTGTTCACGGCATCCTGACCGGTCATGGCATCCACCACGAACAAGGTTTCCTGCGGATTCACCTCATCTTTGATACGGCCTATCTCGTCCATCATCTCCGCATCCACCGCCAAGCGGCCCGCCGTATCCACAATCACCACATTAAAGGCGTTTTCCTTGGCATAGCGAACCGCCTGACGGGCAATTTTCACAGGGTCTTTCTCTTCTCGCTGGGCAAAAACGGGCACTTCTATCTGACCGCCCAAGGTCTCCAGCTGGTCGATGGCCGCGGGTCGATATACGTCGGCCGCCACCAGAAGGGGCTTCTTGCCTTTCTTATGCTTGAGGTAATAGGCCAATTTGGCCGAGTGCGTGGTCTTACCCGAACCCTGAAGCCCCGCCATGAGGATAACGGTGGGATTTATCTGCAGGTTGAGCTCGGATTCCCTGCTGCCCATCAGTTCGGTAAGCTCGTCATGGACAATCTTTACCATCATCTGGCTCGGAGAAACGGCGGTAAGCACGTTGCGTCCCAAGGCCTTTTCCTTTACCGTATCGGTAAACTGTTTGGCTATCTTATAATTGACATCGGCATCCAAAAGGGCTTTGCGAACCTCTTTCAAGGTTTCCGCCACATTGATTTCGGTAATTTTGCCCTGTCCTTTAAGGACCTTAAACGCCCTGTCGAGTTTATCGGAAAGACTTTCAAACATTTGATTCTAAATTTTCATTACAAAGCGAAGTGTCCCACTTAGGGATAGAGCAAAGGTACATTATTATAGCCAAACCACGAAGCGATAAACTCGCATGTACCTTCAC
>CAMWTX010000212.1 GCA_947177315.1 uncultured Bacteroidales bacterium
CCAACCAATTGTTCTGCGATAGCTTTAATATCTGCCATTGTTTTGACTTTTTAAAGTTTCTAAAATAATTTGTTTTGTTGGAGGAAGACCTCCTGTTGTTTTTTTTGATACCCTGACCGGATTAAGCCTGTTCGGGTCTTTCGGCCAACGCTTCCACCAGACCGGCAACCTTGTTGGGAGCCGATTCCAATGCGCCCATAACGCTTTGGATGGGCGACTGGAGCAGTGTAACGATTTCGCCGATAAGCTCGTTCTTGGATTTGATCTGAACCAAAGATTCCAGGCTGGCATCCCCCAAATAGAACGACTCTTCTACGTAAGCGCCTTTCAGAATGGGCAATTCGGAGCGTTTTCTGAATTCTTTGATGACCGTGGCAGGAGCCTTATTCACATCCGAAAGCATGATAGCCGTGGTACCCTTGAATGCGGGCGCCAATTCGGAGAAATCGATTCCTGTCTTTTCCAAGGCTTTCTCAAGCAAGGTATTCTTCACCATAATCAGTTTGACCCCGTTCTTGAAGCAAGCACGGCGCAAGGCACTGGTAGCGGCCGCATCCATTCCTGCGATGTCGGTTACGTACATGTGCGGTTTAGCCTGTACCTGTTCATAGATGGTGTCTATGATCCTGGCTTTTTCTTCTTTCTTCATACCTCGTTTAAATTACCTGTTTTTAATACCGGATTAGATGGACTTGGGGTCGATCTTCACACCGGGGCTCATGGTACTGGACATACTGATGCTGTTGATGTACGTACCTTTTGCCGCCGACGGTTTGAGCTTGACGATGGTTTGAAGAAGTTCGCGGGCGTTGTCGGCAATCTTGTCGGCATCGAACGATACCTTTGCCACGCTGGCGTGAACAATCCCCAACTTGTCAACCTTGAAGTCGATTTTACCAGCCTTCACTTCCTTAACCGCTTTTCCGACTTCCATCGTAACGGTTCCGGTTTTGGGGTTAGGCATCAAGCCACGGGGGCCCAACACCTTACCGAGCGCACCCACTTTGGGCATAACGCTGGGCATGGTAATAACAACGTCAATGTCCGTCCAACCGCCTTTGATTTTTTCTACGTATTCATCCAATCCGTAGTAATCGGCTCCGGCTGCTTTGGCTTCTTCTTCCTTGTCGGGCGTACAGAGAACCAACACGCGCACTTGCTTGCCGGTTCCGTGGGGCAAGGTAACCACGCCGCGAACCATTTGGTTCGCCTTGCGGGGATCCACACCCAGACGTACATCCAAGTCGATAGAAGCGTCGAATTTGGTATAGGTCATTTCCTTTACCAAAGCGGCTGCTTCGTTAATGGAATAAACCTTGTCCTTTTCGACTTTGGCCAAAGCTTCTTTTCTTTTCTTAGAGATTTTTGCCATTGTTGTTGTTTAAAAATGTGATGTCTTAATTCAACTCGGCAGGTTTTTCGCCTTTTACTTCAATACCCATACTGCGAGCCGTACCGGCCACCATGCTCATGGCAGAGCCGATGGTAAAGCAGTTTAAGTCGGGCATCTTGTTTTCGGCAATCGTCCTGACTTGCTCCCAGGTAACGCTGGCCACCTTGTTACGGTTGGGTTCGGCCGAACCTTTCTTGGCTTTCGAAAGTTCTTTCAGCTGAACGGCAACCGGAGGAGTCTTCACCACGAATTCAAACGATTTATCGGCGAACACGGTGATGATGACCGGAAGTACTTGACCGGCCTTATCCTGCGTACGCGCGTTAAACTGCTTGCAGAACTCCATGATGTTAACCCCCTTGGCACCCAACGCGGGACCTACGGGAGGCGAGGGATTGGCAGCACCGCCTTTGATCTGCAACTTGATTAAGGCACTAACTTGTTTTGCCATTTTCTGTTAAAAATTAAATGTGAAAAACACAATTCAATGAAACCACGTTACTCTTTCTCTACTTGGGAGAAATTCAATTCGAGAGGTGTCTTTCGCCCAAAGATCTTCACCATTACCTTCAGCTTCTTCTTTTCCTCGTTCACTTCCTCAATCACAGCCGAGAAGTTGTTGAACGGGCCGTCGGTAACCTTGACGGGCTCGCCCACCATAAAGGGTTCCATGGGTTTTTCGGGCGAATCCGCCAATTCGTCCACCTTTTTGAGGATGCGTTGCACCTCGGCGGGACGCAAAGGCACGGGATCGCCGTGATTGCCCAAGAAGCCCAAAACTCCGGGAATGTTCTTGACTACGTGTTGGATTTCGCCTACCAACAAAGCCTCTATCAACACATAACCGGGCAGATAGGAGCGTTCAGTGCTCACTTTCTTCCCGTTGCGGATAGTATATACCTTTTCGGTGGGAATGAGTACTTGCGAAATATAATCCTGAATGTTCAGTCTTGAAATTTCGCTTTGCAGATAATCCCTTACCTTCTTTTCCTCGCCGCTGGCGGCGCGGATTACGTACCAATTCTTCACTTGTTCGGCCATACTCTTTGTCGGATTAGCAGCCGCGCCTTCCGGTCGAAGCCGGATCACCACAGGTGCGACAGAGCTGAATTTAATGGAGCGGTTAAAAACCGTAGTAATATGGATTCGGTCCGACCTCCTTTCCGGCAGGCACCGGAAGCTGTGCCCACAAGACCCGGCGGTCTGTCGAACCTATTCATTTCTTTATCTCAGCAGGTCGTATATATAACCCAAAATACCTTTCCACGCCAAATCGGGGTGTGCGCCGGCAATCATATCCATGCAAAACACGATGACAGCCACAATGAGAGCCGCCACAAACACAACCACCGCACTGTTCTGCAGTTCGGAGTACGTAGGCCACGACACCTTGTGCAACAATTCATCCTTGCTGGCCTTTACGTAATTGACAAACTTTGACATTTTTTCAGCGTGTTAAATTGTTTGGCAGGAGCAGAGAGAATCGAACTCCCATCAACGGTTTTGGAGACCGCTATT
>CAMWTX010000213.1 GCA_947177315.1 uncultured Bacteroidales bacterium
GCTGCAGCAGGTGGTGAGCCGCCAGGCTCCCCCGTATATCCCCACCGTGCTTTCATTCGGGCGCATTATCGGCGAGGGCAGGACCAACATCATTCCCGGTCAAGTGAATATGGAAGGCACTTTGCGTACCTTCAACGAGGAATGGCGCGCCAAGGCGCACGGCTGCATCGAACGGGTGGCGCAGGGCATCGCCCAAGGCATGGGCGGAAGCTGTCAGGTACGCATCGACCACGGCTATCCGTTCGTGAACAACGATACGGCGGCGGCCGACCAGGTGCGGAAAGTGGCGGCCCAAACGCTGGGAAAAGAGCAGGTGGAAGAACTGCCGCTGCGCATGACGGCGGAAGACTTTGCCTATTACACCCAGCGGATTCCCGGCTGCATGTTCCGCCTGGGCGTAAAGCCGCCCCGATTGGCGGAACCCTCGAACCTGCATACCTCCACCTTGATGATAGACGAAGACGCGCTTGTCATCGGCGCGCGAATCTTTGCCGGTTTGGGCGCCTCCGCATGAACGCCTCGCTCACAGACCGGTTAATACGTATTTTCTTAGGTTTGCTTTTCTTTTGGCCGGCAAGCTCGTTGCCGGCTTTGCACGCGCAGGACGGCACCGACAGCGTGCATTATCTGGAGGCCGTCAAGATAAAGGGCTACCGGCGCATCTCGCCCATGGAGAATGCCGCCACGCCCGTACAGGCCTTGCAGGGAGCCGAGTTGCAGCGGCTGCATGCGCATCAGGCCTCCGAAGCGGTAAAACGTTTTGCCGGCGTGCAGATAAAGGACTACGGCGGTGTAGGCGGCATGAAAACGGTGTCGGTGCGCTCCTTGGGCGCGGCGCATACGGCGGTTTCCTACAACGGCGTGCTGCTCTCCGATGCCCAGAACGGTCAGATAGACCTCTCCAAAATCTACATGGACGGCGTAAAATCGGTGGCGCTCTACAACGGGCAGGCCGCGCGTATCTTCCAGCCCGCCCGCAACTTCCAGGCCGCTTCCCTGCTGGCCATCGACACCCGTTCGGTTTTTGAAAGCGACAGTTCGCGCCCGGCCTACGCCTCGCTTTCTTTCGGCTCTTTCAGACAGGTGGCCTCGTCGATGGAGTTCACCAAGAAAATAAATCCCCGGTTCGGCTTTTCCGCCCATGCCCGCTACGGTTACGTATATGGAAATTATCCCTTTGAACACGACTTGGGCGGCACGCTAAAGCGGCTCCGGCGCCAAAACTCGGATGTGCGCGACGGCAATGCGGAAATACGCCTGGAATACCGTCCCTCCACGCACCACCACTTGGAGGCCCAGCTGTTTTATTACGGCAGTGAACGCGGCTTGCCCGGTGCGGTGATTTCGTATTATCCGCACAGTGCCCAACGTCTGCAAGACCGCAATTTCTTTGGCGTGCTGAAGCACCGTTGGCAGATCTCAAAATATTTTCTGCAACAGAACACGGTAAAATACAGCTATCTCTATAACCGATTCCAAGACCCCGACGCCCTTTCCTCCATTCCCGTGGATGACCGCTACCGCCAGCAGGAACTTTATCTGAGCACGCTCACGCTCTGTACCACGCCCGTGCCGGGCCTGAGCCTGAGCGCGGCTTTGGATGCCGCCTTTAATTTTCTGGATGCCAACCGGAACGGTTTTGCCGACCCCTGGCGTTCCTCCTTGTGGTTCAACCTGGCCTTGGATTATCGGCATCCTTATGTGGAGGTGATGGCCAGCGGACTGGCCTCGGCGTTTTTTGACCGCGTGAGACACGGATACCGCCCCCGGGACAAGGCACGCCTGAGCCCCTTCGCCTCGGTGGCGGTCTTTCCGCTGGGCAACCGCAGCCTGGCGGTGCGGGTATTCTACAAGGATGTGTTCCGTATGCCCACCTTCAACGATTTTTATTACGGAAGAACGGGCAATCCCCGGCTCCGTCCGGAAAAGGCGCGGCAGCTGGATGCCGGTATCTCCTGTACCTTGCCCGGCAAGGCGCAAAGTATCTGGAAAATAGAAGTGTCGGCGGATGCCTATCTGAACTGGGTGCAGGACAAGATTGTGGCTTATCCCACCGACAACCTCTTTGTATGGAGCATGTTCAACGTCGATAAGGTGCGCACCACGGGCATCGACGCCGTATGGGGCGTGGAAACGGCTTTCGGCTCCCACGGTCTGGCCTCCCGTTTCGGCCTTTCGGCGCAGCTGGCTTATACGTTTCTGCAGGCCTTGGACAAGACCTCGCCGCAGTTGCCCACCTACAACCAACAGGTGGCCTACACGCCCCGCCATTCGGGTTCGGCGCTGCTGGCGCTGCAACTGCCTTATGTGGATTTGGGCTACCGCCTGTCGTTCTGCGGAGAACGCTATATCTTGAATCAGAATATTCCCGAAAACCGCCTTGCACCCTATATGGAACACGGCTTGAGCCTCAACGCCCGTTTAGCCTTGCCGCACGCCGAATTGTCGTTAGGCTTCGAAGTGCTCAACCTCACCGACCAAACCTATCAGATTGTAAAGAATTACCCCATGCCCGGCAGGCACTACCGGGTTACGGTAGGAGGGAGGTTTTAACGTAGGTAAAAAAAACAAGGCATTGCGGATGTTGCAATGCCTTGTTGGGTGATGGATTCGATAGAATGGCGGATTTTACCGCACGGCTACTTTATGGCTTTGTTCCCCGATACGCACGATATACAGGCCGCCCGTCCGCACGGGGATGATGGTGGAAGTTCCGTTGTAAACGCATTGCCCCAGGGTATTGAACACCTTTACCAAGCCCCGAGGTTCGGAGAGATAAATCGTGTGGTCTTGGGCGTAGATGCGGAGATTGTCGGTTTCTTGGCTTTCGTTGGCTACATCATCGGGCAGTTTCTCGAAATGGGCGGTCAGTTCAAGGTTTTCTGATACGGCAA
>CAMWTX010000214.1 GCA_947177315.1 uncultured Bacteroidales bacterium
CCCTCCAGCACGTATTCGCGCGATATCCCGCCTCCATTGTAGTCTTTTAAAATATTGCCTCCCCCCAGGAAAGTAAGGTATTGGTTCATGTACGTGCCCTCGATAACGGGAAAAACCGGATTGTCGCCAATTTGGAAGAACACGGCCGGAGGGGTTTTGAAAGGCGGGTTTTCCTCAAACTCCTTGAGGATTTTCTCTACCTTTTCCTTTTCGGTTTCCACCAGGAGGCGCGCCTGTGGCTCAAAACCGGCCAGCCTGCCTATTTCCAAGGTCTGTTCACAAATCTCCCCGAAACTTTTCGGCGTGCGGTATTCTTTTACCGTGATGCCGAATTTCCGCAGTTTGTCTAAAGTTTCGGGCTTGGTGAACGCCATGCAGAAAACCAAGTCGGGCTGCAGGGCGATGATTTGTTCGATATTGGTTTCCAAAACATTGCCTACGGTAATGGTAGGGCGGTTCTCCAAAGCGGCAGGGCAGTAGGTGGTTCGCCCCACAATGGCGCGGTCGGCATCTATTTGCTGCAGCGTGGCGGTGATGGAGGGCGACAGGGAAACGATGCGCAGAGGCTTCTGCGCCCTGCCGGTAAAGGCCGCAAGCAGGAAGCCGCATAAAAGGATCCCGATGAACAGATGTTTTTTCATAAAACAAAAGTAACTATTTTTGTATCTTCACAACTTATGTTGACTTGGAAAGCAAGTAAAATGGCTCGTATTTTTTTGAAAATAAATATCTTGTTGTTTCTTCTGCCGATGGGTGGAGGTTTGCGCGCCGCGGTGTCCGCCGATACGGCCTTGCGGATTCCCGACCCCTATGCCGGCATCTCCTTTGTGGATGTGCCGGAGAGCCGCGACGACAGTGCGGTCATGTACCAGCGTTGGCAGAGGGAAGTGGAGGAAGAAGAAATGGAGGAACTATGGCAGCTGCGCGAAAATTTTGCCTATACGTCCTTTAATCCCAATGTGTTGCATTACCGCCATCCCGACGATGTGATTCAAGGCAACGACACCGTTTGGATAACCCTCTTGGATTCGGCGCAGGTCTATACGCATCCGTTCAAGGGGCGGCTTACCTCGCCGTTCGGGTTCCGCTGGGGCAGGATGCACTACGGCACGGACGTAGGCCTGCGCACGGGCGATACGATACGCGCCGCTTTCGACGGTATCGTGCGCATAGCCCAGCGTAACTACTCGTATGGCAATATCGTGATACTTTTCCATAAGAACGGGCTCGAAACCTATTACGCCCACATGAGCCAACTGCTGGTGCAGCCCAACCATGTGGTAAAATCGGGCGATCCTATCGGGCTGGGCGGCAATACGGGCAGAAGCCGGGGTTCCCACCTGCATTTCGAGGTGCGTTACCTGGGCGCGCCCATCGACGCCCAGTATCTGATAGACTTTGCGGAATACAAGCTGTTGCATGAAAAATTCCCGGTTTGCAAGGAAACCCTTTACGGGGCATCTTCTTCGGGGGCGCGCTACCACCGCATACGTCAGGGCGAAACGCTCAGTTCGATTGCCCGCAAATACCGCACTTCGGTAAATCAGATACGTATCCTCAACAATATGAAGAGCAGCAAGATCCGTGCGGGGGCAACCATCCGGGTACGTTAATCAGCCTTGTTTCGCCATGCCGTTCCGTAAATCTTTATACCGACTTTCCCGTTGGCTCGTGCTGCTTGCCGCGGGGCTTTCAGGTTCCTGCAAAGAACCGCTGCCCCAACAGCCCGTTACCAAGCCCGGTGCCGACACTTCGTCGCCCACCGCTTGCGTCTATGTGCTTTGCGAAGGGCTTTACGGCATGAACAACGCCCGTCTTGTTGCTTGGAACAGGCGCACGGGGCAGGTGGAACAGGATGCCTTTTCCAAAGCCAACCAACGCGGTTTGGGCGATACGGGCAACGACCTCTTGCTCTACGGCGGCAAACTCTACGTGGTGATGAGCGGTTCCAATACCGTGGAAGTGGCCGATGCCGCCACCTTGCGTTCCCTGCGGCAGATACCTTTTACCAACGGAGCCGGTGTGGGGCGTCAGCCCCGTTATGCCTGTGCGGAGAATGGCAAGGTGTATGTATGCTGCTTCGACGGTTCGGTAATCCGCCTCGATACGGCCAGCCTCGAAATAGAAGCCACCGCCCGCGCCGGCATCAATCCCGACGGCATCTGCGTCAGCGGCGGCAAGCTGTATGTAAGCAATTCGGGCGGATTGTCCTTTCCCTATTGCGACAGCACGGTTTCGGTCATCGACCTGGCATCGTTTCAAGAAATTTCCCGCATCACGGTGGGAACCAACCCCTATACGATAGCCTCCGATTCGCGCGGTTATGTATATGTGTGCACTAGGGGCGATTACGACGGCTTCCATCAGAAAAAAGCCGGCAGGGGCGGAGAAAGCTATAACTTTTACCGTATCGACCCCCAAAAAGACAGCGTGGACAGGGTTTTCAACATCCCCGTGCTGAATTTCCACCTGTACAACGACACGGCCTACCTCTACAATTTCGACTATAACGCCAATGTTTCCTGGATAGGTGTTTTCGATTTGAAAACCGAAGACTTTGTTTCAGAAAATTTTATCGCCGACGGCACGCGCCTGCAGAAACCCTATGCCATCGGCGTGGAACCCGGCACGGGAATGGTCTATATCGGCGAAGCCTACAGCCATCTTTCATCAGGAAGCCTGTTGGTGTTCACACCAACAGGCTTCCTCAAATCCGTTTTGCACGGCCTGGGGCTCAACCCCTCGGGCATGGTGTTCCTGCAAGACGGAACCGCTATCGGGCAAGCGCCTCTTCGATAACGGTGGTGTAAAATTCTTCCAAGGTCCAGCCCATTTCCCGCACCTGCTTGGGCACAATGCTTTCTTCCGAC
>CAMWTX010000215.1 GCA_947177315.1 uncultured Bacteroidales bacterium
GTTTTTCCCGTTATCGAGGGCACGTACATGAACCAATACCTTACTTTCCTGGGGCTCGACAATATTGTAAAAGACTACAAGGGAGGCGGTATCTCGCGCGAATACGTGCTGGCGGGCAAGCCTGAAATCATTTTCGTGAGCCGTATGTCGGGCATGGGCGAACAGGCCGCCGCCTACTGGAAGAAATTCGGGAATATCCCGGCGGTGAAGAACGGCAGAATCGTGTTGGTAGATGACACCGCCGCCTGCTGCCCCACGCCGCTTTTCTTTAGGAAAACCCTTGAATTCTTAGCCGATTACCTGCAAAAAATGTAGCAAAACCATGTCGAAGCGTTTCTTTTGGTTGTGCTTGGCCTCGCTGTTGCTGGCGGTCTGTTTTCTGTTCTCGCTTTCGTGGGGGGAAATCAGGCTGTTTCCGTGGCAGTGGTCCGATTTAGACGCAGACGGCATGGAAATGGCCATCCTGCGGCACATACGCCTGCCGCGAAGCCTCACCGCCCTTTGCATCGGCGGCATGCTTTCCATGTCGGGCTGCATCCTGCAGGGGCTTTTCAAGAACCCTTTGGTGGAACCTTATACCCTGGGCATTTCCGGGGGGGCTTCTTTGGGGGTGGCGGTGGCCGTGATTTCGGGTTATGCCGGATTTCTGGGAACGGGCGGTTTCGCCTTGGCCGGTGCCTTGGCGGTAAGCGTGCTGCTGTTGCTCTACGGGCGTTCGCGCAACGGTATCGGCAACCTATTGCTTACGGGCATCATGACCGGCATCCTCTGTTCTTCGGGAACCACGCTGCTCATGAGCCTTTCCTCGCCCGAAGACATGAGCCGCATCCTCTACTGGACCATGGGGTCTATCGAAAACAACGATATGGGGCGCAGCTTCCTGCTGTGCTTCTTTGCCTTGACGGGGCTGGCGGCGGGCGTTCTGCTTTCCCAACGGCTCAACCTGCTTTCCGCCGGCAGCCGCAGCGCAAGGCTCATGGGGGTCAATACGGCGGTCTTGGTTCCGGTCTTGCTGGTGCTTACTTCCCTGTTGACGGCGGTCTGCACGGCACAGGCCGGCATTATCGGATTTGTGGGCCTGGTGGTGCCGCACATCCTGCGCCGTATCGCTTCTACCGACTACCGGCTGCTGGTTCCGCTCTCGTTTATCGGGGGCGGCATCTTCCTGTTGGCCTGCGACCTGGTGGCCCGCAACATCATAGCCCCCTCGCAACTGCCTATCGGCGTGGTGAGCGGCATTTTGGGCGGTTCGGTATTCATCTATCTGCTTTTACGAAAAAAATCGGAGGCATGAACCGGGAATTGCTTTGTGTGGAGAACCTTTCCGCCGGTTATCAAGGCGGATTCCGGCTGCAGGATATATCTTTCTGCCTGCCCGAAGGCAGCATTACCGGCGTAATCGGGCCCAACGGGGCTGGAAAAAGCACGTTGCTCAACGCCATCTGCCGCGAGATTCCCGCCACGGGTCGTGTAAAGGCCATTGACAAAGACTTATGGGCGATGCCGCCGCGGCATCGGGCGCGGTTTATCGCCACCGTGCCGCAATCGGTAGAGAAATTGCCGTTGCCGCTTATGGATTTCGTGCTGATGGGCAGAACGCCTTTTAAGAAATGGTATGAACTCTCCCACTCGGGGCAAGACAGGGAAACCGCACTCCTGAACCTCGAAAAGACAGGGCTTTCGCACTTTGACCCCTATAAGAAACGTATCGACGAGCTGAGCGGCGGAGAACGCCAGTTGGCGGCCATCGCCCGCGCCCTGTGTCAGGAAGCCCGCGTGCTGTTGCTCGACGAACCTACGGCAAACCTCGATCTGGCGCATCAGATAAATATCCTCAAGGTTATCCGAAACATTACCGTGCAGAACCGCGCGGCCACGCTCGTAGTCATGCACGACATCAATCTGGCGGCCGCTTTCTGCAACAGGCTGCTGTGCCTGCGCCAAGGCCGGGAAGCCGCCTATGGAACGGTGGCGGAGATACTGCAGAAAGAACGTTTGGAGCAGATATACGAAACGCCGCTCTGCATAGGCTCTCACCCGCAAAACGGCGTTCCGGTGGTCTTTCCCCTTTACTGAAACCTACATGGGGTCTGAAACTTCGTCGGCGAGACTGTCCGCCAGGTCGTTCACGTCGGGACTGTTCTTGTCGCCCACGCTTTCTTCGCCTTCCACATCGTCCGAACCCGACATATCGGAATCGTAATCTTCATCGATGCCCATATCCACGTTTACATCCACCTTGATCAGATAATCGGCTTCGGGCGTATAGAGCCCCACGGCGTAAAAAGATTCTCCGTTGGGTTTGGGATAACGCATCACAAAATCGGCATAGCCTTCGGGATAACGTTCTTCAAAAAGTTCCTTGATTTCGGGCGCCATCTTATCATAGCTGATGATGCGGCAAATCTTTTTCTGTGCCGATGCCGGAACCGCAGGCTTGGCGGCCGGTTGGGGCGCTGCTTTCTTGACAGGATCCGGCTGTTTTACTTCGGGTTTCTTTACTTCCGGCTTCTTGGGTTCGGGCTTGGCGGCGGCTTTCGCCACAGGTTTTGCAACGGGTTTGGCCGCAGGTTTGGCGGCAACTTTCGCCACAGGCTTGGCTACGGCTTTCTTGGCGGGAACCGCCTTGGCAGGGGCGGATTTGGGAGCCGGAGTTTTCTTGCTTTCCACTTTCTTGGCTACCGGCTTGACGGTCGCTTTTTTTACCGGAGCGGATTTGGTGGCAGGAACGGCTTTCTTGACCGGAGCCGCTTTCTTGGCCACCGGCTTGGCAACAGCCTTCTATACCGGAGCGGATTTATTGGCAGGCGCGGCTTTATTGACCGTTTACGGTTACTTGGCTAACGGATTGGAGGCCG
>CAMWTX010000216.1 GCA_947177315.1 uncultured Bacteroidales bacterium
GAATTGTAATAGTCGAGGCTCAGGTAGCATTTGCCCGAAACGGCCATGCACAGCGCGCCGTGGGCAAAGATTTCTATCTTGACCGGCTTGCCGCCCGGACCGCAGATGTTTTCTTCCCGGATGCGCCGCACGATGGCGGCCACCTGTTCCAGACTCAGTTCGCGCGCGGCCACCATCACATCGGCGTATTGGGCGTAGAAGCGCACGGCCTCGATGTTGGTAACATTGCACTGGGTGGAAATATGCACTTCCACGCCGATTTTACGTGCGTAGGAGATAACCGCCCAGTCGGAAGAAATCACGGCGCAGATACCGGCATCCTTGGCCAAATCGAGCACGCGGTAACATTCTTCCAGCTCGTTGTCATAGACCACCGTGTTGAGGGTAAGGTAAGTGCGTGTGCCTTGTTCGCGGCAGAGCCTGGCTATCTCGTGCAGGTCTTCGGGCTGGAAGTTGACCGCCGCCCGCGCCCGCATGTTCAGTTGTCCCACACCGAAATAGACGGCATCCGCTCCGGCCTGCAAGGCGGCCTGCAAAGCAGGGAACGAGCCCACGGGAGCCATGATTTCTATCGGATTTTTCGGAGTTTCCATATCGATTTCCATAAAGCCACAAAAGTACGTACATTTGCCTTGAAATGGATTCCCAAACCGCATTTATTCATTATATCGAGGCGGAAAAACGTTATTCGCCCTGTACGGTAAAGGCCTATTCTTCTGATTTGGCGGAGTTTGCAAATTATCTTAAGGAACACTACCAAACGGAACTGCCGGAAGCCACCCAGATGGAAATACGCTCGTATGTGGTGGATTTGGTGGATTTGAAGTTTTCGGCCAGCAGCATCCACCGCAAGATGTCGGTGCTCAAATCGTACTATAAATACCTGCAGCGGAACGGAAAGGTGCGCGTCAATCCCGCCACTCAGGTGCCTCTGCCCAAGATTCCCAAGCGGCTGCCGGTGTTCGTGGAGGAAAGCCGTATGGAAACCATCGGTGCCGCCGAAGTGAACGGCGAGGACTTTACCGCCTACCGCGATTACCTGATTATCGAGATGTTTTACGGCACGGGCGTGCGTCTGGCGGAACTGATCGGCATGGCGGACGAGGATATAGATACCGCCAACAAACGGGTCAAGGTGTTGGGAAAACGCAACAAGGAACGCATCATTCCCCTCACGGAAAGCCTTTCGGAGGAGATAGAACACTACCGGGAGCTGCGTGCGGCCAAAGCCGTGCCCGGACAGAACGCCTTTTTCATTACCGAAAAGGGGATGCCCATGCCGCGCCGTACGGTCTATCTGATTGTGAAGAACTGCCTGCACCTCTATACTGACTTGGCCAAATGCAGCCCGCACGTGTTGCGCCACACCTTTGCCACCCACCTGCTCAACCAGGGCGCCGACCTGAACGCGGTCAAGGAACTGCTGGGGCACAGCTCGCTGGCATCCACGCAGGTATATACGCACAACACGATAGAAAAGCTCAAGAAAGACTACGCTTCGGCCCATCCGCGCCGATAGGCGGCTTTTTTCGAAAAAAAATCGTAACTTAGGGTCGGTTTTGAACCCGGTGGATGCCGGAGTGAAAAACTTAATATTAACCGTTCCGAGAGTTGGGTTTGCGCCTGGCTTGGGGGAACATAAAAACGTTTTGCTATGGAAATATCTGTCAATGCGGTCAAGTTCAAGGCTGCCGAGTCGTTGCTGGAATTCATCGACAAGAAAGTGGGCAAGGTGGAAACCCTGTTGCCGCAGGCCATCAAGGCAGACGTAACGCTCAAGGTAGATAAGGATCAATCGGAAATGAACAAGATTGCCGAAGTGCGCGTGGCGGTGAGCGGCGATGAGCTGTTTGCCTCCAAGCAATGCGATACCTTTGAAGAAGCCGTGGATTCTTGCGTGGATGCGCTCAAGAAACAAGTGGAAAAACTCAAGACCCGTTATCAGAAATAATCCGGGTTTTTAACCGACCTTTATTATGGATGATTGCATTTGTGCCACCGCGACCCCGATGGGAAACGGTGGCATTAGTGTTATAAGGCTCAGCGGCAGGGATGCCGTGGCGATTGCCGAAAAGGTGACCCGGTGCCGCAAGGGAAGCATTTCGGAAATGAAGTCGCACCGTCTGAAATTTGCCCGGTTCGTGGCCGAAGACACCCAGGGCACGGAGGTGCTGGACGAAGGGGTGGTGGGGCTGTTCCGGGCGCCTCATTCCTATACGGGCCAAGATGTGGTGGAATTTTCGTGCCATGCTTCGCCTTATATCGTGCGCCGTCTGCTGGAGGCTTTGGTAACCGCCGGGGCGCGTATGGCCGAACCGGGTGAGTTTACCAAGCGGGCTTTCCTCAACGGCAAGATGGATTTGAGCCAGGCAGAGGCGGTGGCGGATTTGATTGCGGGCGAGAGCCGGGCGGTGCATGATATCGCGCTCCGTCAGTTGCGGGGCGGATTCTCTTCGGAAATAGAGGAATTGCGGCAGAAACTGCTCGATTTTGTGGCCTTGGTGGAGTTGGAGCTGGATTTCAGCGAGGAGGATGTGGAGTTTGCCGACCGAGGGCGTTTGCGGGAACTCTTGCAGGCCATAGCGGACAAGGTGGATGCCTTGCGGCGGTCTTTCCAGACGGGAAACGCGCTCAAGGAAGGCATACGGGTGGCCATCGTGGGCAAACCCAATGCGGGCAAAAGCACGTTGCTGAACGCGCTGCTGCACGAGGAAAGGGCCTTGGTGAGCGATATTCCGGGCACCACGCGCGATACGATAGAGGAAGTTTGGCAGATAGCGGGTGTGAAGTTCCGCTTTATGGATACGGCGGGTTTGCGTCAGGGGCAGGACGAGGTGGAACGCATGGGCATAGGGC
>CAMWTX010000217.1 GCA_947177315.1 uncultured Bacteroidales bacterium
TCGCTCCACGGCGTTAACAGACGCATGGTGCACAAAATGGTCGTAGGCGTTTCCGAAGGTGACAAGGTAACGATGGAAATCGTCGGTGTAGGTTACAGAGCCACGGTCAACGGACAGTTGCTCGACCTGGCCCTGGGTTTCTCGCACAACCTTTTCCTGGAACTGCCGAAGGAAATCAAAGCCTCCGCTACGGCCGAAAAAGGTAAGAACCCCACGCTGACGCTCGAATCCTACGACAAGGAACTGCTGGGTATGGTCTGCGCCAAAATCCGTTCCTACCGCAAGCCCGAGCCCTACAAAGGCAAAGGTATCAAGTTCGAAGGTGAAGTACTGCGCAGAAAAGCCGGTAAGTCGGCCAGCAGCAAATAGTAGTGAATTTATAAACAGATTAGCAAGATGGCTATTACGAAATCATATAGAAGAGCACGCATTAAGATGCGTATTCGCAAAAAAGTATATGGCAGACAGGACATGCCGCGTTTGAGCGTATATCGTAGCAACAAGGATATCTACGCCCAGATCATCAACGATGCCGAAGGTAAGACTTTGGTCGCCGCGTCTTCGAGAGAAAAGGAATTCGGCGCTACCGGCAGCAAGAGCGAGAAAGCTCAGGCCGTCGGCAAACTGCTGGCCGAAAGGGCGCAAGCCGCCGGTATCAGCCGGGTTGTGTTCGACAGAAACGGTTATTTGTATCACGGACGTGTAAAATCTTTGGCCGATGCCGCCAGAGAAGCGGGTCTTAAATTCTAAGGAGAACAACCATGACAGACGCAAACGTAAAAAGAGTAAAATCGAGCGAAATCGAGTTTCAAGATAGATTGGTAAGCATCCAGCGCGTTACGAAAGTAACGAAGGGCGGTCGTACTTTCAGCTTCTCCGCCATCGTGGTGGTAGGTAACGGCAATGGCGTTATCGGCTACGGTTTGGGTAAGGCGAAGGAAGTGCAGGCGGCCATTCAGAAAGGTGTGGACGATGCCAAGAAGAACCTGATTAAAGTGCCCGTGCTGAAAGGTACGTTGCCGCACGAACAGTACGGCAAGTACAGCGGTGCCAAAGTTTTCCTCAAACCGGCCTCCCCCGGTACCGGTGTTATCGCCGGTGGTGCCATGCGTGCCGTATTGGAAAGCGTCGGCGTAAAAGACGTATTGGCCAAATCCAAAGGCTCCTCCAACCCGCACTCCGTGGTTAAGGCGACGATCGACGCGCTGATGCAGATGCGGGATCCCTACACGGTAGCTCAGTTGAGAGGTATTGAATTGGATAAAGTGTTTAACGGCTAATCGGGCCACAAAGAGAAGTAAAGACAATGAAAAAGGTTAAGTTAACGCAAATCAAGAGCGGTATCGACCGGCCCCTCCGTCAGAAAAGAACGTTGGAAGCCTTGAAACTGGGTCGCATAGGCAAGACGGCCGTTGTGGAATGCACGCCGCAGATTGAAGGCATGATTGCCAAGATCAGTCACTTGGTAAGCATTGAAGAAGCTTAATAACTAATCGAGAAAAACAACAAGAGATATGAACTTATCGAATTTAGCACCTGCCAAGGGTTCCGTTAAGACAAACAAACGTTTGGGCCGCGGTTACGGCTCCGGTCACGGTAAGACGGCCGGCAGAGGTCATAAAGGCGCTCAGTCCCGTTCCGGCTACAGCCGCAAGATCGGCTTCGAAGGCGGTCAGATGCCTCTTTATCGGCGTGTGCCCAAATTTGGCTTCAAGAATATCAACCGTGTGGAATACACGGCCGTAAACTTAGATACGTTGGAAAAACTGGCAGCCGAACACCAGCTCAAGCAGATTGACCCGACGGTTCTCGCCGCCCACGGCTTGGTAGGCAAGAAGGATTTGGTCAAGGTGCTGGGCCGTGGCGAACTCAAGAGCGCTTTGGAAGTGAAAGCCCACGCTTTCTCCGAAAAAGCCAAGGCCGCCGTTGAAGCCTGCGGGGGCACCATCACGACGATCGCTTAAAGTTTACAAAGAACAACACCATGAAAAGATTCATTGAAACGATAAAGAACATCTTCAAGATAGAGGAACTGCGCAAGCGCATCCTCTATACCTTGGGGATTATCGTCATTTATCGTATCGGCTCCTTCATCGTACTGCCGGGCATCGACCCGACGCAGTTGGCGAATCTGCAGAGCCAGACGAGCGACGGGTTGCTGGGCTTGTTGAACATGTTCTCCGGCGGCGCGTTCTCGAACGCTTCCGTATTCGCATTGGGTATCATGCCGTACATCTCGGCCTCCATCATCATCCAGTTGTTCGGGATGGCTATCCCCTACTTCCAGAAGTTGCAGAAGGAGGGCGAAAGCGGCCGTCGTAAGATGAATCAGATTACGCGCGTCCTGACCATCGCCGTTACGGCCTTGCAGGCGCCCGCCTATCTGACCAACCTGACGACGCAGTTGCCCGCCGAAGCGTTCATCCCGTTCAACGGCGCCAACCCCGGCGTGTTCTTCTGGGTTTCGTCCTGTATCCTGCTGACGGCCGGCACGCTGTTCGTCATGTGGTTGGGCGAACGCATCACCGACAACGGTATCGGCAACGGTATCTCGCTCATCATCATGATCGGTATCATCGCGCGTCTGCCTTTCGCGCTGTTCGGGGAATTCGTTTCCCGTCTCGAACAGCAGGGCGGCGGTTTGGTGGTCTTCCTGTTGGAGCTCGTCGTCTTGATCGTGGTTATCCTCTTGTGCATCCTGCTCGTCCAGGGTACGCGCAGAATCCCCGTTCAGTACGCGAAACGCATTGTCGGCAACAAACAATACGGCGGTGTACGCCAGTATCTGCCGTTGAAGGTCAATGCGGCCGGCGTTATG
>CAMWTX010000218.1 GCA_947177315.1 uncultured Bacteroidales bacterium
ACCCGGACCTGCGGACGGAGAACCGCCCGGAGGACTACAGCATGGCGTCGATTTTCTTTCTCAGATCGCCTTCGTTGGTGCTGCCCACGTGCTTATCGACCACTTCGCCGTTCTTGATGAAAAGAATGGTGGGGATGTTGCGCACCTTGTACTTCTTGGTAATTTCGGGGCAGGAATCCACATCGACCTTGCCGATAACCACTTTGCCTTCGTATTCGCCCGCCAGCTTATCTACCACGGGAGCGATGGCGTTGCAGGGTCCGCACCAGGCGGCGCCGAAATCAACCATAACGGGAGTGGCGGCCTTGAGCGCCAACTCTTCGAAATTTGCATCAGTGAATGTTGTTGCCATAGTATTTTGTCTTTAAAAGTTCGGACGGCTAATTTACGCGAAAAAAATCAAACCCGTCAATCAATTTTCACTTCCACCTCCACATTTTCCTGTTTCAAATCCGCCAGAAAATCGGAAGGCTTTACCTTGGCGGGCAAAACCATATTGACTGATAGGGAATTGGAATAGTCCATCACGTGAAAATCGACCACCGCGCCTTCGCTCTGCGCCGCCTTTTTGTTCAAGGCGTTGTTCTTGCAGACCTTGTGGATTTTTTCCGTAAACATGGGCGTTACCTCCTGGGAACGCACCGTGAGCTGGATTTTTCGGGTCTTCTTATCCAGCAGTTCATCCAACAGCTCCATCGTGAGTATGCGCAATTCATATTCAGGCGCGGCATCCTTTTCCTTGGCCCACCGCTGGCGAATGTCGGCGGTGATGAACACCAGGCGACCCGGCGTTTCCACATAGTTCTTGAAATTCACGTAGTCGTTGCCGAACAGCATGAAATTCATCGAATCATCGTAATCCGCCAGGGTAAAGCTGCCGAAGTCCTTGCCGGTCTTGGTCTTGCGGTTCATCGACGATTCGGTGACGATGCCGCCAAAATGCAGCACCTTGCCTTTGAAATTCTCGATAGGCACACCCTTGATGCCGGCGATGGTTATGTTCGAGAACCGCTGCAATTCCAATTTGTAGGGGTCCAGGGGAAAGCCGCTCAGGTAAATGCCCACCACATCCTTTTCGTTGCCGAGCTGCTCTATCTGCGACCACGGTTCCACATTGGGAATGTCGATGGTGGATGCCACCGATTCCATGCTGTTGCCGAACAGGTCGGTCTGGGTGGAGCTCTGATTGCGCTGCACGCTCGCGCCGTATTGCAGCAACTTTTCGGTAAAGGTCTGATTCTCGCCCGGTTTCTGAAAGAAGAACACCGAACGGGTCAGGTTAAAGCTGTCGAAAGCCCCCGCCATCACCAGGGCTTCCATACAACGGCGGTTCATGCTCCGCAGGTTCACACGGGTAACGAAATCCAGCACGTCTTTGAAAGGCCCTTTTTCCTCGCGTTCCTTAATCAGTTCGTCCACCACGTTGGTTCCCACGTTCTTGATGCCGCTCAAGCCGAATCGTACCGCGCCCTCCTTGTTGACCGTAAAGAAACCCATACTTTCGTTGATATCGGGCGGAAGCAGCTTGATGCCCATGTGCTTGCATTCGTCCATGTAGAACGAAATCTTGTCGATGGCGTTCAAGTTGTTGGTAAGCACCGAAGCCATGAACTCGGCCGGGTAATGCGCCTTGAGATAGGCCGTCTGATAGGCGATCCAGGCGTAGCAGGTGGCGTGCGACTTATTGAACGCATAGGAGGCGAAGGCTTCCCAGTCGGTCCATACCTTGTCGCAGACTTTCTTATCCAATTGATGTTCCTCGCAACCGCTGATGAACTTGGCCTTCATCTTGTCCAGCACGTCTTTCTTCTTCTTCCCCATCGCCTTGCGGAGCGTGTCGGCATCGCCTTTGGAGAAACCCGCCAGCTTCTGCGAAAGCAACATCACCTGTTCCTGATAGACCGTAACCCCGTAGGTGTCCTTGAGGTATTCCTCCATTTCGGGAAGGTCGTACTGGATTTCTTCCTTGCCCTCCTTGCGGCGGATAAACTGGGGAATATAATCCATCGGGCCCGGGCGGTAGAGGGCGTTCATGGCGATGATGTCTTCGAGCCGGTTGGGCTTGAGCTCGCGCAGGTATTTCTTCATGCCGTCCGATTCAAACTGAAAGATGCCGTTGGTCTCGCCCTTGCCGAAAATATCGTAGGTAAGCTGGTCGTCGAGCGGAATGGCCTCGATGTCTATGTCGATGCCGTGCCGGAGCTTGATGTTGTCTAACGCGCCCTTGATGATGGTAAGGGTCTTGAGCCCCAGAAAGTCCATCTTGATCAAGCCGACCGATTCCACATACGCACCTTCGTATTGGGTAACGGGCATCTCGGAGTCTTTGGCCAGGCCGGTGGGCACGTATTCGATAATGTCTTCGGGGGCGATGATCATACCGCAGGCATGCACGCCCACACTGCGGATACAGCCTTCGAGCTTGATGGCGTAACGGAGCGTGTCGCGCACCAAGGGATTGGGATTGCCGTCCATTTCCTTCTGCAAATCGGCAACTTCCTTGAAGGCCTTGGTAAGGTTCGTGCCCGGATTGTCGGGAACCAGTTTGGCCAGGCGGTTCGACTCGGGCAAGGGCAAATCCAATACCCGCGCCACGTCTTTGATGGCCGACTTGGCCGCCATCGTGCCGTAGGTGATGATTTGCGAAACCCGTTCCGAACCGTATTTATCCACCACGTATTTGATTACCTTTTCACGGCCCACGTCATCGAAATCCACGTCGATATCGGGCAGGGAGATACGGGCGGGATTGAGGAAACGCTCAAACAGCAGGTCGTATTTAATCGGGTCGATATTGGTG
>CAMWTX010000219.1 GCA_947177315.1 uncultured Bacteroidales bacterium
TAACGCGCCGCATGGTTAAGCGTGATAAGACACATCACCACCAATTCGCCCATCGTGATAGATGCCAGCGTGAACCAGATAGGTTCAGTGGGAACAAAGGGAGAAAGCCCGTCGCTGCTGCTGCCGGCCACCGCTCCCACATACAGGAGGTAGTTGTAGAGATAGAAACAAAGCCCTATCAACACAAAGAAAGCCACCATGCCGAAAGAGCCGTAGTAACGGAACGGATAACGGCGGTTGGCCTTGACGTTGAGGCGCAACAGGAGGAAACAAAGCGCATTGAACACCAAAAGATTGGCAACAAACACAGGAAAGGAGAACACATCGCCTTCCACGCTGCGTTTAAGAATATCGGTAAAGAAGATAAGGCATATATAAGCGAACTCCGCCAAAGCCGCAAACAAAACCACATTGAGGAAGCTGTAAATGCCGAAGCCCTTGGATCTCATCCCAAAGCCCATTTTACGTCCCGGTTTTATTTTCTTTCGGCCTGCCATGCGTACTACTCAATTTGCATGGCAAATTTACAAAATGCCCCGGCTTCTCCTCCGATTTTCTTACCGAAAGTTCGGATAAAAAAACTATCGCGCGATTTCTGTTCCAATTATCGAATGGGGAGCATGGCCACACTTTTTCGTGGGAAAAAATGCACTCTACAACATTTTTTCGTAGGAAAAAATGTATTTATACACTATATTTGCAGGCCGTTTTAGCCTGACAAAACAAAGAAAAACAACGCCATTATGGAAAGACTGGTTTACAACAAGCTGATTGAATGGAAACAGTTACCGAACAAGGAACGCAAGCCCTTGATTGTGCAAGGCGCACGTCAGGTTGGTAAAACATGGCTGTTGGAAACCTTCGGGCATCAAGAGTTTGAATCCGTAGCGGAAATCAATTTTGAAGAACAGAAGCAATTGATTTCCCTATTTGAGGAGGATTTTGACACCGAGCGGATTTTGCGCACGATTCAATTCGCCACAGGAGTCAACCTCAAGCCCGGAAAGACTTTGATAATTTTTGATGAGATTCAGGAAGCCCCCCGCGGCTTATTGGCGCTTAAATATCTTCTGAAACATGCGCCGCAATACCATATCGTGGCGGCAGGTTCTCTCTTAGGCGTGGCATTGCATAAGGAGGAATCTTTTCCTGTGGGGAAAGTAACGTTCTTGGATGTTTATCCGCTTTCGTTTGAGGAATTTCTTATGGCGATGGGGCAAGACGATATGGTGACACTACTGCGGAAGGCCGATTGGGAAACCGTCCGTTTGTTTAGGGAACGGTTTATTGACTATCTGCGGCAATACTATTATGTGGGAGGGATGCCGGAAGCCGTACAGACTTATGTAAGAACACACAATGCCAATAAAGTGCGTAAGATACAGCAAGATTTGTTGCGGTCTTACGACAGGGATTTTTCCAAACATCCGCCCAAAGAGGTGGTTCCGCGCCTAAAAATGGTATGGAACAATATCGGTTCACAATTGGCAAAAGAGAATAAGAAATTTATATATAACGCTATCCGCAAAGGCGCACGGGCCAAGGATTTTGAGTTGGCGATAGAATGGCTCGTGAATGCCGGCGCTGTTTATAAGGTAACGCGGGTGCGGCAGGCCTCATTGCCGCTCAAAGGTTTCGAGGATATGGATGTCTTTAAACTATTTGCCGTTGATATAGGCTTGCTGGGGGCGATGGTCGGTTTGGATGCCAACACATTGCTTAGCGGAAATGAGATATTTACACAATACAAAGGCGCCTTGACCGAGCAATATGTTTTGCAGCAGTTGCAGTGTGAGGAAGGTTTATCCATTCATTATTGGGCTTCGGACAGCGGCATGGCCGAAGTGGATTTCGTGGTACAGATTGACGGCCGGATTGTACCGGTGGAAGTCAAGGCGGAAGAAAACCTTAAATCCAAGTCGCTGAAAAGTTATAACGAAAAATACAAACCCAATTTGTCGGTTCGAATGTCCATGTCCGACTTCCGGCAGGAACCCACCCTGACCAATCTGCCACTGTATGCGGCCAATTGGTTGAAGGGGCTTGAATGATTGCTTGGACGGATGTTTCCAGTTTGGATTATGCCGAGGTGCAGCCGATATTCTTGACCGAAGACCAAAACTACAAAATGCAGACCACGCAGAAGCCAAGATTGTTGAAACGGGAGGCGGGATCTTCGCTACATCTGAACGATACACGACAAGATTCAGCCTCTTCGTCCGAACCATCGCCACGAAACACACGAAATGCCCCGCTTATTGCCCCCTGCGGATTATCCGTATCATTCCCGTCGTACTTTCCGTACCAATCCGAACACCATTCCCACACATTCCCACTCATATCATCAATACCCAACTCGTTGGATTTCTTCATCCCTACCGGATGCGTTTCGTGTTCACTATTATCCAAATACCACGCCACATCATCAAGGTCATTGCTTCCTGCATATTTATAATGCCGGCTCTTCTTTCCTCCGCGCGCCGCATACTCCCACTGCGCCTCCGTCGGAAGCATATATCTCCTGCCCGCTACCTCGCTCAACCTTCGACAGAACTCCTGAGCTTCCTCCCAACTTACATCATACATCGGATAGTTATCCCCTTTGCCACATTGAAATTTCTGCAGGGCTTCCAGAAAGATTGTCACCGAAAAGTCTTCAAAAGGATCCTCCTGATCGGCGTTGTCTCGCGGGTCCTCCAAAGTTTCCCCCATCACCGCCTTCCACTGCGCCTGCGTCACGGGATACTTCCCGATATGAAATCCGTCCAGCTTGATG
>CAMWTX010000220.1 GCA_947177315.1 uncultured Bacteroidales bacterium
GGTTTTTATCATGAACAAGTCTTCGCAGTGCTTGTGTCCCGGAGGCACCATATTATGCATGATGGCCTGCATCTTGGAGTAACCGCCGCCGGTTCCTGCCCCGATTCCTTCAATATTACCCGGATCCAGGTTCCGAACTGAGAAATATCCGTTGTTCAATCCAGCCCATCCCCAGTCGATATGGAAAAAGTCATTATCGTTGTAGCCGTCGCAAACGAAAGCATGACCGCCGCCATCCCCCTGTCCTGTATAATAAACGGGAAGATCGTTGTCCAAGTTATCTTTCAAAACGGCAATCCATTGATCATCGTTGTCATAATCCATTCGTTCCCTGAAATTGAGGATAGAATCGAATCCCATATATTTCACCATGCCTATGACCGTAGGATCCCGCAATGCCCCGCTGGCATCGCTACCGTATCCCATTTGCACCGCGTAACCCATATCCCGCATCAGCGTGGCTACCGCCGTGCGTTGTTCTTCGGTATATTGGGACAACTTGCCATTATAGGATTTCAGCATATTTTCCCAATCGTAGGTGTTTTTGGAAAAATCCATCGAAAGTTCGAGACCTTTGGACGTAGTGTAGGTAATGGAATCCTGACCATGTTTCGGATATTCGTAATAGCGGGCGATAGTGGTCAATGCCGTGGCGACACAACCGGTCATCGAGCGTTTTCCCGTAGTATGGTCGATGGGACACAGATCATTGTAAGGTGCCGCCTGGTTATAGCTAATGCTGTCTAACAGCGGTTCTTTTACCACTTCGGCCTTGGTGAAGCCCGATTTGGCCTGCATATTGCCGCTTCCGCCATGTGCGGCTGCGCTCCTTACGCCTTCTTCGTAGAATCCCAACCAGAATTTCAGGTTGTCCGGCATATTCTCGGTTTGGAAAGAGCCTTTGTCGGAATAGCCCAGAATCAGGCTGGCGGCGTTGTCATCGCCGGCCACGATCACGAATCCCTGTTCCTTTTCCGCATTGAAAATATAGTAAGGAACAAAATCCGCGCCTTTCGTGCTCTTGGGATAGACACACGAAAGCACCGGCAAAGACTTTACAGTAGCCTTCTGCAGCTGCACGCCGTAGAATTTTTCTGCAGTTTTTTTAGCCGTTTCGAGCGAAACGGGGGCGGCCTTCGCTCCCATCAAGAAGAGAAGGGATGCCAAGCCAACCCAAATCAATTTGTTTTTCATAGAAACTCCGTTCTTTTTTATCCGTTGTTATTTACGGTAGTCATAAAATCCGATACCGGTCTTGCGGCCGAGTAAACCGGCGCGCACCATCTTGCGCAAGAGCGGGTGCGGGCGGTATTTGGTATCGCCGAACTCGTTGTAAAGCACTTCCATAATCGAAAGGCACACATCCAAACCGATAAGGTCCGCCAATTCGAGCGGTCCCATCGGATGGTTGGCGCCCAGTTTCATGGCCGTGTCGATTTCTTCGCGCGAAGCCACGCCGTCGGCCAGGATGCCCACCCCTTCGTTCACCATCGGAATCAAAATGCGGTTCACCACAAAACCGGGGGCTTCATTCACGCCTACGGGCGTCTTGCCCACCTGCTTGCAGGTTTCCACCACGGTTTCATAGACCTTTTGGTCGGTCAGCTGGCCTTTGATCACTTCCACCAGCTTCATCACCGGCACCGGATTGAAGAAGTGCATCCCGATTACCTGCTGCGGGCGTGTGGTGGCGGTGGCCACCTGCGTGATCGAGAGCGAAGAAGTGTTGGTGGCCAGAATCGCTTCGGGCTTGCAGACCGCATCCAGTTCCTTGAAGATTTCCAGTTTGACCGCCATGTCTTCGGCAATGGCTTCGATTACCAAATCGTAGTCCTTGCAGTCTTGATATTGCAGCGTGGTGGAGATATGCCCCATGGCGGCATCCTTGGCGGATTGCTCCATCTTGCCTTTTTCCACCAGACGGTTCAGGCTTTTTTCGATGTTCTGCATGGCCTTGTTGACCGAGGCGTCGGAACGCCCTTTCATCAATACGTCATAACCGGCCTGCGCAAATGTCTGAACGATGCCATGTCCCATGGTACCCGTTCCTATCACACAAATTTTCATAGTATTTATGTTTTTCTTGTTTTCGTTTTATAGGTTTCATTCTCCCCGGAACACGGGCGGACGGCGTTCCAGAAAGGCTTGCATGCCTTCCTTTTGGTCGTGCGTGGCGAAGCAAAGCCCGAAAAGGTTGGCTTCCAAGGCAATGCCGGTTTCGATATCGGTTTGTGAGCCTTGGTTGATGGCTTGCTTGGCATAATGCACCGCCAAAGGCGCTTTGGAAGCGATTTTTTCGGCCAGTTGCTGCGCCGTTTCCATCAGTTGTTCCGGTTCGGCCACCTTGTTGAAAAGCCCTATCCGGTAGGCTTCCTGCGCGTCGATGGGCTCGCCCGCAAAAATCATTTCCTTGGCGCGCCCCAGTCCCACGATGCGGGCCAGACGCTGGGTGCCCGAGAATCCGGGCGTGATGCCGAGGTTGGTTTCGGGCTGCCCTACCTTGGCTTTGCTCGAGCCGATACGGATATCGCAGGCTATCGCCAGCTCGCAGCCTCCGCCAAGGGCATAGCCGTTCACGACGGCGATGACCGGCTTGTTCAGGGTTTCGATACGGCGGAACACGTCTGAACCGAAAGCCCCGAAAGCCTTGCCTTCGGAAGCGTTCATCGTGGCCATCTGCCCTATGTCCGCCCCGGCGGCAAAAGCCTTGCCTGCGC
>CAMWTX010000221.1 GCA_947177315.1 uncultured Bacteroidales bacterium
GGGCGGTCAGTTCAAGGTTCTCCGTTACGGCAAAGGTGTGAACCGATTCGGTGCTGAATACGGTGCCGTCTTTCTTGGTCCAGTTGATGAAGCGGTAGCCTTTGTTTGGGGTGGCGGTAATGGTTACTTCTGAACCTTCTTCGTAAGAGCCAGTGCCTGTTAGAGAGGCTGAACCCCATTCGGTATTGATGGAAGTTACGCTTACTGTAAGGATTTTTGTTTCAGATAATTTCTTGAAATTGGCGGTAAGTTTTAGGTCTGTAGTTACCTTGAAAGTAAAAATCGAATCGGTGCTGAACACTTCGTTGCCATTGGTCCAGTTTACGAATCGGAAACCTTCTTTAGGTGCTGCGGTAATCGTTACGGTCGAATCTTTTTTATAGATACCGTTACCCGTTATGGTTGCTGTTCCCCAGTCGGTATTGTTGGAAACAACATCTACTGTAAAATAACCTTCGGGAGGTTTCACAGAAACGTACCAAGTGAAAGTAACAGGAGCAGCATATCCAGGCCCGTGAGAATTGAGATTGGCGTTCTGCAAAGTCAACCTATACAAGTGGGGCTTTTGGAATTGGAATGTAAAATTGCTTTCCGCATAAAAGTCGGAAGATATGGCTTGTCCGATGGCGTCCGACAATTGAAAAGAAGTGAGGCTATCACCCAGCGCCCTTTCAGAAGATAAATCCAAGGGTTGATCAATAGTCAGGAACACGGAGTCTGATTGCTGACCGGCATTAAAAGAATGTAATTCTTTTTGTTGATCGATATTATACAACGTAGATAAGGGTAGGTGATTGTTTTCGCAAGATAAAATCACCAAAGATGTATTATTGCTTACAACTAAATCAGTCAGTTGATTATTGGCACAAAACAAGGACCTCAATTCTATATTGTTACTTATATTTAAATCAGTTAGTTGATTTTCAGAACAATATAGGTCTTCTAGCGCCGTGTTGTCGCTTACATCTAATCTCTCCAGCCTATTGTGACCGCATTTTATTTCTGTTAAGGCGGAGCATCCACTCACGTCCAAAATCATTAGTTGGTTTTGTTCACAAAGCAAGCTGGTCAAGGCTGAACATCCGTTTGCGTTTAAATTTTCCAATTGACCATCTTGATATTCCAATTCCGTTAAGGATGTACAACCGCTCACATCCAAATTTGCCAGTTGGTTCTGGGCACATTGTAATTCCGTTAAGGATGTGCAACCACTTACATTTAAACTTTCCAGTTGGTTTTGGTCAACCTTTAGACTTATTAAGGATGTGCAGCCGTTCACATTTAAACTTGTCAGTCTGTTATTAAAGCAAGATAAGAATTCTAATTCGGTGTTGCCGCTCACGTCTAAGTTTGTCAGTTGGTTCTCGCCGCAATACAAGGCTTCTAAGGTGGTATTGCTTATATTCAAATCTTTTAATCGATTATTGATGCAAGACAAGGATTTTAAGGCCGTACAACCGCTCACATCCAAACTGGTCAGTAGATTATGGTTACAATTCAAGTACGTTAGGGAGGTGCATCCACTTACATCCAAACTCGTCAATACGTTCAGGTCACACTTCAAATGCTTCAAAGCTGTGCAATTGCTTACGTTGATGCTGCTAATGACTGTGCTCCCCGTTTTCACCATCATGTCAAGAACAGATTCTGTAAACCAGGAAATCTGTACACTATAGCCACTGGATTGTTCATATGAATAATAGATGGAAACTTCCCCTTTGGTGGATATTGCCTGGGTGCATGCTCCGTTTTCATCGAGTACAAGATTCTCTTTGGTGTCGTTTTCCGCAATCCAGTCTATTCGTATATCATCTTTTACTGTATTGGAGAAACTATATCTCAATGTATCGTTTTTTGAGTTACTGGGCTCAACCATAAACCGTATAGTGTCGGTTTTGGTTTCGGCATGGTTGGGTGTGAAAAAGGACACGAGCAGTCCCACAAGAAATAGCAATCGTTTCATGATATTATTGTATTGTATTAAAGTGATTGTGTCAATTGGTGGATTTTTACTATGCAAATATAAAATAATTTATTATCAATGAAAAACAAAACAATAAAATGTGCAATAAAGATCGAGGTGCAATTATGAAATACCGTACCTTTGCCGAAAAAAAAACACCATGTACGAAGAAAGAATCCAACGTGCTGCCGAACTGCATCAGGAAGGCTATAACTGCTGCCAGTCGGTGGTGCTGGCTTTCGGAGACCTTTACGGTTTTACCCAGGAACAGTCGCTTAAGATGTCTGCCGCTTTCGGAGGCGGAATCGGCGGAATGCGCGATATATGCGGCGCGGCCATGGGTATGTTTCTGTTGGCCGGTTTGGAAACCGGTTCGGTTCGCCCCAGGGATGCCGAAGGCAAGAAACGCACCTTCGGACTGGTGCAGGAACTGGCCGAAGAATTTAGGAAACGCAACGGAGCCTTGCGTTGCGCCGACTTGTTGAACCTGCCCAAAGCACCCACACCCCAAACGCCCAATCCCGATGCACAGGGCAACTACTATCTGAACTCCTGCACAGAGAAAGTGCGCATCGCAGCCGAGCTTTGGTGCCAGGCATTAAATAAATTGCGCGCCTGAAACAAGTCCAGACGCGCAATCCCATTCAAGTAACGGTTCACCCGTTAGTTTTTCTTAGCCGATTCGGACAACAAATCGCGTATCTCGGTGAGCAACTGCTCTTCTTTCGAAGGCGCGGGCGGTTCCGGTG
>CAMWTX010000222.1 GCA_947177315.1 uncultured Bacteroidales bacterium
TCTTTACCCTGCATGCCATTGCGAGCATGGTATTCGATTCGGTGGCTTACAAAAACGTGGTCTCCAACGGGCTGGTGCTCGACAAGAACGGCAACAAGATGTCAAAGCGTCTGGGCAATGCCGTGGATCCGTTCAAGACCATCGAGAAATACGGCCCCGATGCCACGCGCTGGTATATGATCACCAACTCCCAGCCTTGGGATAACCTCAAGTTCGACGAAGAAGGCATTGCCGAAGTGCAGCGCAAGTTCTTCGGAACGCTCTACAATACCTACAGTTTCTTTGCGCTCTACGCCAATATCGACGGCTTTTCGTACCGGGAAGCCGAAATGGATTACGCCTCGCGCCCCGAAATAGACCGTTGGATTCTTTCGGAACTCAACACCTTGACCGGAAATGTGGATCAGGCGCTTTCCGAATACGAACCCACCCGCGCCGGAAGGCTCATCCAGGCTTTTGTGGATGAAAGGCTCAGCAACTGGTATGTGCGCCTCAGCCGCCGCCGTTTCTGGAAAGGCGGGCAGGGGGCGGACAAGGTTTCGGCCTACCAGACGCTTTATACCTGCTTGGAAACGCTTTCCAAACTCATCGCGCCGATTGCGCCTTTCTTTGCCGAAAGGCTGTATAACGACCTGAACGCCGTGACCGGCCGCGAAAAACATGCTTCGGTGCATTTCTGCGATTTTCCCGCCCTGCATCCCGAATGGGAAGACAAGGCCTTGGAAGAACGCATGCAGCTGGCGCAGAAAATCTGTTCGCTGGTGCTTTCCTTGCGCAAGAAGCAGAACCTCAAGGTACGTCAGCCCCTGCAACGGGTCATGATTCCGGCTTTGGACGCCCGTTTCAAGGAACAGATGGAAAAGGTGCAGAGCCTCATCCTTTCGGAAGTGAACGTAAAGGCCTTGGAATTCATTACCGACCCGCGTTTCTTGAGCAAGACCATCAAGCCGAATTTCAAGGTACTGGGACCCAAATACGGCAAGCTGATGAAAGCCATCGCCGCCTTTGTTACCGGCATGGATGCCGATGCCATCGCCGCTTTGGAACAGAACGGCAGGATGGCGGCGCAGATCGAAGGCCAGGAAGTGGAAATCGCGCTCGAAGACGTGGATATCTTTACCGAAGACATTCCCGGCTGGGCGGTGACCAACGAGGGTATGTTGACCGTGGCGCTCGATATCGCCTTGACCGACAGCCTGATTGAAGAAGGCTTGGCGCGCGAGATTGTGAACCGTATTCAGAATATGCGCAAGGACAAAGGCCTGGACGTTACCGACAAGATCCGCGTGACGGTTGAAGACCATGCCGCGCTGGCTCCTGCCTTGCAGCACTATAATGATTATATTTGTTCCGAAACCTTGGCTTGCGGCCTTGACCTTGCCCAAAGCGCTTCGATGCAGGACGAAGCCGCGCATGAACTGTCGCCCGAAATCACGGTGCGTATCCGTATCGAAAAGGCATCCGCGTAAGGCCAATAAACCACGCACAAAAACAGAAGCTATGAAGACAAAAGAAACCGGCGAAAAGAACCGCTATTCCGACCAGGAACTGGAGGAATTCCGGCAGATTATATTGGAAAAGCTCGCCAAGGCCAAGCTTGATTTGGACGCTTTGCGCGAAGCCTATACCAACAACGGCGAGAACGACATCAACGACACTTCGCCTACCTTCAAGGTGCTCGAAGAAGGCTACCAGGTGCTTTCGAAAGAAGAGAACGCGCGTCTGGCCAACCGTCAGCAGAAGTTTATCGCGTCTTTGGAGGCGGCCTTGGTGCGTATCGAGAACAAGACCTACGGCATCTGCCGCGAAACGGGCAAGCTTATCGACAAGGAACGCCTTAAAGTGGTGCCTCACGCTACCTTGAGCGTCGATGCCAAGAACGACAGGTTCCGGCGGCCGATGATGTCGGATGAAGACGAAAATATCTAAGGGAACCCGCGCATGAAAAGTTTGCTTGCATGGATCACACGGCATCTGCCGGTGTGGGTGGTGTTGCTTGTTCTGGTGCTGGACCAGGCGAGCAAGTTCTGGATAAAGCTCAGCATGCGCATAGGCGACGAGATAGACGTTTTCAGTTGGTTCAAGATTCATTTTCTGGAGAACGAAGGCATGGCTTTCGGCTTCAGTTTTGGCGGAGACGGCGGTAAGTTGCTTCTGAGCCTGATACGTTTGGCGGCTATCGTGTTCCTGATTTGGTATATCGCACGGATCAACCGGAAAAGGGTGGCCGCTTTGGCGGATTCTACCCGTTCCAAAAAAGAGAGAAGGGCGAGCGCGGGACTTATCGTATCGCTCTCGCTGATTTTGGCAGGGGCTATCGGCAATATGCTCGACAGCGCTTTCTACGGTATGATTTTTTCGGAAAGTTATTTCCATGTGGCGCAGCTTTTTCCTGCGGAGGGTTATGCGCCTTTTCTGCACGGCAGGGTGGTGGATATGCTTTATTTTCCGCTTCTGCACGGTTTCTATCCTGATTGGATGCCGTGGATTGGCGGCAACGAGTTTCTGTTTTTCCGCCCCGTGTTCAATATCGCCGATTCCGCCATTACGATAGGGTTTGTTGTGTTTTTCATTACCCAACGCGATTTTTGGCTTCCTTCCAAGCATAAAGCAGCATGATTTACATCAACCGCCTTTCGTGTTCCTTTACCGGCAACACTCTTTTCGAAAACGTTTCATTTATCATCAAAGACAAGGACCGCATAGGCC
>CAMWTX010000223.1 GCA_947177315.1 uncultured Bacteroidales bacterium
TGTGCGTCTGATGTGTCTAAGAGACAGTTCCGATTGCAGCAATTCTTGCGCCTGTTTGGGCGTTTCTGCAACGAATACACCGTCTTGACGGCGGAATTTTTTCTGTTGGTAGCTTTTGAATTGTTTTATCTGGGCTGAACCGAGCATGGCGGCAAATGGGTTTAGGGGAAAAGGGGATATGAAAAAAGCCGCTTCGGAAAAGAGGCGGCTTCTTTCTTGTTGAACCGATAGGGCGGTTATTCAGCGTAAACGTCCAGTTCGATTTCGGCTTTAACTTCGCGGTGCAAGTCGATTTTCGCCTTGTGGTGGCCGATTTCCTTGACGGCTTCACCGGGAATGGTAATCTTCTTGCGGTCGATGTCGATGTTGTGCTGTTCTTTCAAAGCATCGGAAATCTGAATCGTGTTCACCGAACCGAAAATCTTGCCGGAAGTACCTGCTTTGGCGGCGATCTTTACAACAAGGCCGTTGAGCTTGGCTGCCAGTTCTTCGGCATCCTGCTTGATCTTTTCTTCTTTGAAAGCGCGTTGTTTGAGGTTTTCGGCACGCATTTTCTTCATGCCCGGAGTAGCCATCACGGCATAACCCTGCGGAATGAGGAAGTTGTTGGCGTAACCGTTCTTAACCGTAACGATATCGTCTTTGTAGCCCAGTTTGGCTACGTCTTTGGTCAAAATAATTTCCATTCTCTTGTCCTCCTTACTTTAACAAGTCACCTACATAGGGCATGAGTGCCAAATGGCGGGCGCGTTTGATGGCCTGGGCCACTTTCTTCTGATATTTCTGCGAAGTACCGGTAATGCGGCGGGGCAGGATTTTGCCCTGTTCGTTCACAAATTTCAAAAGGAAGTCGGCATCCTTGTAGTCGATATATTTGATACCGCTTTTCTTGAAACGGCACCATTTTTTCTTCTTGGTATCTACCGCAATCGGGGTCAGATATTTAATGTCGTTATCTACTGCCATCGCTTTACTATTTTTCGGGATTTACACTAGCTTCTTTCTTGGCGGCATGCTTCTTTTCGTTGTAGGCGATAGCATGCTTGTCCAACTTGGTGGTGAGGAAACGCAACATCTTTTCATCGCGGCGGAAAGCGGTTTCCAACACGTCGATGGCTTTCCCTTCGGCCTTGAATTCTATCAGGTAATAGAATCCGGTGGCTTTCTTCTGGATGGGATAGGCCAGTTTCTTCAATCCCCAATCGTCTTCGAAGACGATTTCGGCGCCTTGCTCAACGAGCAGGTTCCGGTACTTCTTTACCGCTTCCTTCATCTGTTCTTCAGACAAAACGGGAGTCATAATGAAAACGGTTTCGTACTGATTCATCGTTTTACTTTATTAAAGGTTAATAATTATTTGCGCTTTCATGTCCGCGCAAAAAGTTTGCAAAGGTATAAAAAAAGAATGGATTGGACAACAGAATTTTTCCGTCTCGGCATAGCCAACTCGAAAGTGGGACTTTCGGTTGTCTCTGCACTCGACTTTTTGTATCTTTGTTGGTTCGCCCGTGTCTAAAGGACAGGTGTGGCGGCATGGCGTGAACCGGATGTTTCGGTTTGTACGTAAATAACAGATATTATGGAAGATTTTGTGGTTTCGGCGCGGAAGTACCGCCCGGATACATTCGATACGGTAGTGGGGCAGCAGGCCATCACCACCACGCTCAAGAACTCCATCAAGAACGGGCATCTGGCGCAAGCTTTCCTGTTCTGCGGACCGAGGGGGGTGGGCAAGACCACCTGCGCCCGTATTCTGGCGCGAACCATCAACTGCATGAACCCCGGCCCCGATTTGGAACCCTGCGGCGAGTGCGAGTCCTGCCGAGGCTTCAAGAACAACGCTTCCCAGAACATCTACGAACTGGACGCGGCCTCCAACCGTTCGGTGGATGCCATGCGCGCCCTGGTGGAGCAGGTGCGGATTCCGCCGCAAGTGGGCAAATACAAGGTGTATATCATCGATGAAGTCCACATGCTGACTTCCGAAGCCTTCAACGCCTTTCTCAAGACCTTGGAGGAACCGCCCGCCTATGCCAAATTTATCTTAGCGACCACCGAGAAGAACAAGATTCTGCCCACGATTCTGAGCCGTTGCCAGATTTTCGACTTTAAGCGCATCGGGGTGGAAGATATCGTGAACCACCTCAAATCCATTTGCCAGAAAGAAAATATCGGCTGCGAGGAAGAGGCTTTGCGGGTCATCGCCCAAAAGGCGGACGGCGGTCTGCGCGATGCCCTCTCGATGTTCGACCAGATGGTGAGCTTTTCGGGCAACAGCTTGACTTACAAACAGGTGATTTCGATGCTAAACATTCTCGACTACGAAACCTATTTCGAGATGTTCGGCTATTTCCAACGCGGCGATGTGCCCTCTTGCCTCGACCTTTTCAACAAGGTGCTTGAAAATGGATTCGACGGGCATGTCTTTGCCGACGGGCTCGGCAGCCATCTGCGTTCCCTTTTGTTGATGCAGGATGCCCGTACGGCGGAACTGCTGGAAAGTTCGCCCCAGTTGCGCGACCGCTACCGCGAACAGACCTCCCAATGTTCGATAGCCCAGCTGCTGCAGGCCTTGGAACTCTGCAACCAATGCGATTTGCAATACCGCGAAAGCAACAACAAGCGTCTGTTGGTGGAAATGTTGCTTTTGCAGCTTGTACGTGTGTTCGCTCCCGCTTCATTGG
>CAMWTX010000224.1 GCA_947177315.1 uncultured Bacteroidales bacterium
AGGTTTATACCGCCATCAATATCTTCGGGCTTGCCGTTTCGTTGATGTTCGTGGTGCTGATATTCCTCTATGCGTGGCAGGAATTTTCCACCGACAATTTCCACAAGGATAAAGACCGGATTTATGTCGGCTTCAGTGATATTGACGGAATTGCCGCACCGCAGGACGCCTTGCCTGTTCCCTATTGGCTCAAGGAACGCTATGCCGATATCGAGGAGGTGAGTCCGGTGTGTCCCTATTTTAATTCGTTTACCGTGCAGTGGCATGACGATGCTTGGGTAAAGACTCGGGCGTTGGGCGTGGAAGACAATTTCTTTACCTTCTTTTCGTTTCCTTTGATAAGCGGCAATCCAGAAACCGTGTTGCAGGACGAATACAGCGCGGTGGTTTCCCAAACTTTTGCCCGCAAGCTGTTCGGTTCGGAAGACCCGATAGGACAGAGCCTCCGCATTTCCGATTCCACTACGTTGGTGGTTTCCGGTGTGATGAAAGATATTGCCCATTCCACAATTCCGTATGCCGATATGCTGTTTCGGCTCGAAAGAATAAAGGAGTTCAATTTTGCCATAGCCAAAGACAATGCGAGTAATGCGGGGGCGTGTGCGAATTTCTACAAACTCTATCCGGGCAAGGATTTGAACGCGCATCGGGAAAGTATTTTGGAAATGTTCAAGGAACGCTATTGGCTCTATCGCTTGGGCTATGCGCAGGATATGCGTTTCGTTTCCTTGAAAGATACGTATTTTGAAGGCTTTGGTACCACCAATAATCTGAAGTTCGGTTCCAGACGCCTCGTGTTGGTGCTCTTTGCAGTAGGCCTGATTATTTTGGTGTTCGCGGTGTTCAACTATATCAACCTTACCGTGGCGCAATCGGGTAGCCGTGCCAAGGAAATGGCTACCCGCCGTCTGTTGGGTTCCTCCCGGGGCGGCATCGTTTTCCGTTTGGTGGTGGAGGCAATCTTGCTCACAGCCTTTTCTTATCTGTTGGGGCTTTTGTTGGCTAAGGCGGTGGCTCCCGTGGCGGAAAGTCTGTTGCAGACCCGCCTCGATTTCGGGATTCTCCTTCAGCCGGCCAGTATTTTGCTTTCCGTCGGTTTTGTACTGGTAATCGGTTCGCTGGCGGGTCTCCTGCCGGCGGTCTTGATTTCATCGGCCAAGCCGGTGGAAGTGGTGCGCGGCTCGTTTCGCCGCCGTTCCAAAATGGTGTTCGGAAAATGCTTCATCACGTTCCAAAACGTCATTACGGTGGTTATGCTGGCCATGTCGTTGGTTATGATGATGCAGGTACGCCATCTATTACACGCTCCCTTGGGGTATAATACCGACAATATCCTGAATGTAACTAATTTTGTTGATGATAATGTGGGCGTTACAGTGGATAAACTTTCTTCGCTCTCATGTGTCAAACAGGTGGGAGTCTCCAAGGGAACGCCTTTCGACGGCGGTAATAATATGAGTGGCGATTATTGCGGAGTGCAACTTTCGGTGCAGTGGCTGCGTTTAGATACCGCGGCATTCAATATGCTGGGACTTCGCATTGTGCAGGAAAAACGTAGTTTGCGACAAAACGTCGAATATATGGGAGAAGCGGCAGGCTTCTATCTTACCGAATATGCCCGAAAAGCCATGAACCTTGCGCCCGATGCCGATGAGTTTACGTCGGACGGAAGCCCTACGCCTCTCAACGGTACGGTGGCGGATTTCCGTCGGGGCAATATCCTGCGTATGGAACAGCCTTTTGTGATTATGTTATTTGAAAATTATCTGCGCTATCACCCGTGGAATATTTTGGTGAAGGTGCAAGGCGACCCGGTAGATGCCTATAATGCGGTGCGGGAAACTATGTTGGAAATAGATGGTTTTGAACCAGATATGGAGTTTTTAGACAAGAGTGTGCAGGCCTCTTTCGAATCGCAGATACGGCTGTTGCGCATTGTGAGCATCTTTACCGGCATGGCGGTCTTGATTTCGATTTTGGGCTTGGTGGCGATTTCCATTTACTTTATCCGTCAGCGGGCGCAGGAAACAGCGGTGCGCAAGGTGTTCGGTTCCGATAATTCGGCGGCCTTGTTCCGCTTGGTACGCTCGTTCCTGTCGTATGTTGTTATAGGCTTTTTGATTGCGTGCCCCGTGGTGTGGTATCTGTCGGAAAAGTGGCTGTCGGACTACGCGTATCGGATTTCGTTCAATCCGCTCTATATCGTGGCGGCGGGCTTGTTCTGTCTGTTGGTGTCGTTTGTATCGGTGTTCTTCCAAAGCCGCAAGGCGGCCAATGCCAATCCTATAGAGAGTCTGCGGACGATGTAAGGTTGTGGAGGGGCGGCTATCGGTATCTCTCCAAATCGAGCAGAAACCGTTTGGCCGCCAAGCCGCCCCCGTAGCCGGTGAGGCTGCCGTTGTGGCCGATGACCCGGTGGCAGGGAATGATAATCGAGAGGGCGTTGGCGCCGTTGGCGTTGGCTATCGCGCGCACGGCATCCGGCATCCCGAGAAGGACAGCCGTCTGTCGGTAGGAACGCGTCTGCCCGTAAGGAATCTTGAGCAGGTTACTCCATACCTGTTGTTGGAAATCGGTTCCCGCCAATTGCAACGGCAAATCGAAAACATGCCTTTGTTGGGCAAAGAATTCATCCAATTCTCGGGCGGCTCGGCGCGTGAGCTCGGACGGTTCT
>CAMWTX010000225.1 GCA_947177315.1 uncultured Bacteroidales bacterium
ACTACAATCACTACGAACCCCAGCTGCTTTTCCGCAACGACAAGCCCGAATCTCCCGAAGACACGCTCCGCCGCCTGGACAATCTTGCCGACGTGCTTATGATTCAGATCGGCGACCGTCAGTTTGTTCCCGTTTTGTCGGGCATCGGCGAAATCATCCTCAACAACAAGGTGAGCCTGATTCTGTCGCGCAAGGTCAATATCGAAGAAAAGAAAACGGGGGCTTACGGCACGGGCGGCTCCACCTCCTCGATACGCAGTGTGTCGGGTTTCAGCAGCAATAACGGCACCGGTTCGGGCTCGTACAATGGTCAGACCACCTTTGCCAATGTAAACTACGACTTTGCCGCCAATTCCGAGCTGAGCATCGACGACCGCCTGTTTCTGCTCAAAGACGGCAAGGTGAGCCCGCTTACCAAAAAAAGTTTGCTCAAGCACTTTCCCAAGGCGGCCGATTATATCAACCGTTATATAGAAGAACAGAAGCCCGATTTGGACGATGTGGACCAGATGCGGAACTTCGTGAATTTGATTTACGCTAACTTTTAATTACCTTTGCAGGTTAAAATGCGCATTTATGTGCGTTTTAAACAAGAGGAATGCTTGCTTATATGCCAGAAAAACAGGTAGATAAGAAAACATTTGGATTCGCTTTCTTTTCCGGTTTCCATGGTTCGGGAATCCGGGGCAGGGGGTGGATTCGGTGGTTTTGTCTGTTCTTCTTATGCGGTTGTGCGAACGGTTCCCTTTTTGCCCAGCAGATAGGCAACCAGTTGACGCAGTTTATGCGTACCACGTATTCGTACAACGCAGGTTATGCAGGATTGTCGAACGGCATTTGCCTTACGGCATTGCATCGCCAGCAGTGGAGCGGTTTAGGATTGGGCGGAGGCAACGGAAAGAAGATTGCCCCCAATTCCACGTTCCTGTTGGCCGATATGCCTTTGAAGATACTCAAAGGCGGGGTGGGGTTGGAGTTTGCCTCCTACAACACGGCTCAGTTCCGCGATATTGTGGTGAACCTCGGTTATTCCTACCACCTGCAGACCTCTTTCGGCACCATCGGCATGGGCGTGCGCGCCCAATTGGAGTCGAGAGGGCTTGATTACAGCAAGCTCGAGCCTGACAACACATCCGACCGTATCCTTACCGGAAAACAGAAAGAAAACGGTATGTACGGCGATGTGAACTTGGGGTTCTACCTTTTGGGAAACGCCAACTACTTTGTGGGCATCGCGGTCAACAACCTCATTGCCCACCGGAGTGAAAAGATAAGCTACCGTCCTTCGCGGTATATAGCCGTAAACGGTGGTTATTCTTTCAGTTTCAGGTCGCTGCCGAAAGTGGAGTTTACGCCTACGGCCTACTTTGAAACCGATTTCACTTGTGTCAGTTGGAGTTTGGCCGTGATGGGAACGTTCAACAAACGCTTTTGGGCGGGGCTTTCCTATCGGTTCGAAGATGCCGTTTCCATTTTGGCGGGCATGAACATCGCCAAATTGCAGATCGGCCTTTCCTACGACCTCACGGCTTCCCCGTTTGTAAAGGCCTCCTCTTTGGGCGGAGCTGTGGAAGTTACCGTGCGGTACTGCTTCGGTCTGGAAACCGAAAAAGTGAACACGGAATACAAGAATGCAAGGTACCTGTAGGGCTTTGCGCAAAAAGAAAAACATTAACCATACATACAATGAGAAGAGTAGCGAATTTATGGGATGTTCGGAATTTGACCGTCGCTGTCTTTGCGGCCATTCTCCTTTGGGGATGCAGCAATGCCGGCAGTGGGGAATTGACCGGGGTTGCCGGACGCAAATCGTTCGGCACGCAAGTTCCTTTCGGAATGGTTTACGTTCCCGGCGGCAGTTTCGTTTGGGGATCGGGTGGTTTTGACCCGTCTTACCAGATGCTCAATATCCGCACGGTAACCATCAGCGATTTTTTCATGGATGAAACGGAAATCACCAACAACGAGTACCGCCAGTTCGTGGAGTATGTAAAAGAATACCACATGCGCCGTTTGTTGGCTGAAAACGGTATCGAAGGCTTCCAGATTGAAAACGAAGACGAAGATGCCGAACCGGAAATCAACTGGAAGACCAAAATCAAAAGGACGCCCGAAGTGGAAGAAGCCTTGGCGGATCTCTATCTGCCCGTGGAAGAACGCTTTGCCCACCGCAAGGACATTGATGTGCGCAAGCTCAACTACGAATATTGGTCGTATGATTTCTATGCCGCTTCGCGTAAAGCATGGAACGATGACAACAACGACATGCCCGACGACGGTGTGTATTACGGTTCGTTCGTAAGCCGTCCTCAGTCGATGCGTTCCCGTCAGCAATTCATGCACAAGCATGTGGTTAACGTTTATCCCGATACGCTCTGCTGGATTTTCGACTGGTCGTACTCCTACAACGATCCCATGGTGGCGGGCTACTACTCAAGCCCCTTGTACGACAATTATCCGGTGGTCGGTGTAAACTGGAAACAGGCCGAGGCTTTCTGCAAATGGCGCAGCAAGATGTATAACGACGCTATGGCGGCCAAAGGTTATCCCGAAGCGCAGGAATTCCGTCTGCCTACTGAAGCCCAGTGGGAATACGCGGCCCGCGGCGGCATCGATGCCAGCCCGTATCCTTGGGGCGGTAACTATGCCCGCAACATCAACGGCTGTCTGT
>CAMWTX010000226.1 GCA_947177315.1 uncultured Bacteroidales bacterium
TTCGTCCTCCTCAACGAAAAACGCATCGTCCAACCCTTCACCGTAAGGCCGTAACATAGAAGTTCTATTGCAAAAGTTGTTCGGCGGCCTGACGTTCAAAGAGAAACAGGTAGGTGTCGGGATTTTGCATGTGGTGAACCAATGTGAATAACTGCGGGTATTTCTGAATGGCGGGATATAGATAGCGCGCGGTGGAGGAATATCCCAACTGTTCCAATATCACATATTCGGTCTTGTTGTTCAGCAATCCTTGAATCAACTCTTCTTGATTTGTAGTCCACGCATAACCGGTCGTGCGGATTTTAGGGGCGAAATACGAAAACAATTCAGGTTTGCGACAGCAGACAACCGTGCCTTCGGGATAAGAAGCATTTACTGAAGCCGCGATCGAAAAATAGTTGAAATAAGCGGCAGGATAAGGTTTCTTGCTTTGCACGTGCAGTTCTTTTACCGGATTGGACATCGGAAAAAGAAGAAGCAGGAACAGCAACGGCAAGAGCGAGTTGTTTTTCGGTACGGGTATTTTAGAAGACAATCTACGTTTCAGATAAGCGTAAATAGACCAAATTCCCATATAGAATAAGGCGAAAATCAAAGGAATGAGAGGGGTGACATATCGGGTGCCATGACCGCCGTACCAAATGGACAGAAATCCTGCCGTCGCTACAAAATAGCCGATGAAAGCCCACCGCATTTTTTTTGCGTGCCAAGCTCCTATGATGCAGATTGCCAGAATTAAGACACCGAAAATAATGATGCCGGAAGTGTTTGATATATGCGAGAACGGAAATAATATATTTCGAAATCCATCTAAGAAAATATCCTTGATATTGGTGCTGATTCGCTCCCACCACAGACCGAAACTATCCATCACTCCTTCTTCCTGTCGGCGCGGATTGATATACATGGTTTCAGCAATATACCTGCTGCCTCCCAGTCCATAGGCGCGGTTGCGCAGAGACCAGGGCATGATGCAGACCGCCATTCCCGCCAAGGCTCCCAAGGAAGACAGCCATTCCTTTCGGAACAAGAAAAACACAATGACGGTAAAAAGGATGGTGGCACCGATGGTTCTTGTATAATAAGCCAATGATGCGCAAATGATGGCCGCATAGAACCAAGGGGAAGTATAAAAACGCTTTGTGTCCCGTTGTGCATAGAGATACAGTGCTAACAAAGTGCCGACCGTTGCCAGCATATACAGCATTTCCGACATGGCCATGCCCGCAAAACTCAACAGTTGCGGAGACATTACCGTCAATACCGCTATGGAAAAAGCCAGCCAACGTTGCTTGGTTAGTTTTTCAACTAGAAAAGCCACGCATAAAAGGGAAAGGAAGCAAAATACGGCATTGAGAATCTTGAATCCCATCAGGGAATCCACCCCCATTCTGACAAGCAGGGAAAGCACAAACGGATAAGCCGGCGGCCAAATGGATGTGGGCATGAACACCCCTTCTGTATTTTGCATACTGTATCCGTGCCCATCGGCCAGATTTCTTGCCAGACGGATATAGGTGGCATTGTCTCCGTTCAAATCCAGTTTCGGGTTAACCGTATAGGCATAGATGGAGATGAAAAAGACCGAAAATATCACGAGCAATATATAGGGAATATATTTTTTCATGCTGAAAACAAGATTTATGATTGACTGAAACTATTTTTTAAATCGGTATCGCAACAAAACCCAAAGGGCTTCCACCCCGTCTTTCCACGAAATTTTCTTGCCTTCACTTATCGTCCGCGGTTTGTATGAAATGGGGATTTCTTTAATCTTATAGCCCCGTTTGGCAACTTTGGCCGTTACTTCAGGGCAGAATTCAAAACCCGTGCAGTTGAGTTTGATGGATTTGAGCAGCGATGTGGAAAAGAGTTTATAACAAGTGGGCTCATCTGTAAGTTTTTGGCAATAAAGGATGTTTGTTGCCAAAGATACCAAACGTCCACCCCAATAGAAAGACTGATAGGAGTGTTTGTTTGATTTGTTTAAAAAGCGGGAGCCATAAAGAACATCCAGGTTGTCTGTTGTTATCCGTTGCATCATCCGCACAATATCGGCTGGCTCGTACTCTAAATCAGCATCCTGTATAATCGTATATTTCCCGTCGGCATAGGGAATGCCTGCACGTATGGCCGAACCTTTACCGCCGTTTGCCTTGCGGACCAATATATGGCAGCCGTTTTTCAATGCTGTTTTTTCAAAAAATGATTCAACGAGGCCGGCTGTCCGATCTTTTGAACCGTCATCCACCACAATCAACTGATACGAGTAAGGGGAAGCAGAAAGAGTTTCCGAAATTTTCCGGAGCACCTCTTCTATGGTCTTCTCCTCGTTATAGGCAGGAATGATTACCGATAAATCCATGACGCTTGACTTTACTTATCTACATCAAGATGCAATAATAACAAGATATAGGCAAAAAAACAATTGTTTGCCTCTTTTGTGCTTGGGACGACAGGGGGATTGGAATTACGACAAAAAAAGCCGCACCGGACCACCGGTGCGGCTTGCAAACACTTTTCCTTTTACGTAACTACTTCGTCAGGCCGGTTTTTTCGAGCCAAGATTGTACGGATTTGTGGGCGGAATCCTGCGATTTTTGCGCCGTGGTGCCTTTCATGGCAAGACCTTTGCCCACC
>CAMWTX010000227.1 GCA_947177315.1 uncultured Bacteroidales bacterium
CGATGTGGTGTACAATATCTTGATTCGCAAGTACACCTACAAGGAATGCAAGGCTCGCGAGTTGAACCTCGGTCTTGACCTCCGTGGCGGTATGAACGTTACCATGGAAGTTTCTACGGCCGATGTGGTTCGCGCCCTGTCGGGATTCAGCACCGATTCTTTCTTCAACAAGGTGGTGGATGAAGCCATTATCGTGAACCGTACCGAGCCCAACACCAACTTTGTGGATGTGTTTGCCCGCGTATGGAACGAAAAGGATCCCGAAGCGCAGATGGCGGCCATCTTCAGTTTTGAGATGAAGGACGTGAACGCCAGCTCCAAGAACGAGGAGGTTATCAAGGCCATCCGCAAGGAAACCGCCGGCGCTTTTGACCGCACCTATCAGATTTTGCGTACCCGTATCGACCGTTTCGGCGTGGCTCAGCCCAATATCCAGAAACTGGCGCAGACCGACCGTATCTTGGTGGAACTGCCGGGTGTGAAAGACCCTGCCCGTGTGCGCAAGCTGCTGCAGGGAACGGCGCAGTTGGAATTTTGGGAAACCTATGAATTCAGCGAATTGCTGCCTTACCTGCAGGATGCCAACAGTTACCTGCTCTCGGTTCAGAAGCTTAATGAAAGCGAAAATCCCGAAGTTAAAGAAGAAGTAGCCCCGGTTGCCGAAGCCGACAGCAACGACCTCTTGGCCAAGATTGCCCAGAACACCGAAAACAACGAACAAGGTTTGGACGAAGCCCAGTACGCGGCTCAGAATCCTCTGTTCGCCGTTCTGATGCCGGCTTTCAACCAAGGCGATGTGCAACGCCAGGGACCTGTGGTAGGTTACGCCCGTCAGAAAGATATGGACAAGGTGAACGCGATGCTGGAACAGTGCAAGGCCAAGTTCCCCCGCAACGCCAAATTCGTTTGGTCGGTGAAACCGGTACAGGACAACACCGACATCTATTCGCTGGTGGCCCTGAAGGTGAATACACGCGACGGCCGCGCTCCGCTGGGCGGCGATGCGGTTACCGATGCCCGTCAGGACTTCGGTCAGAACGGCGGTGTTGAAATCAGCATGAGCATGAACACCGAAGGCGCCCGTATCTGGAAGAACCTTACGGGTAACAATATCGGACGTTCCATCGCGATTGTGCTCGACGACGTGGCTTATTCGTGGCCTACCGTAAACGGCGAAATCGCCGGCGGACGTTCTTCGATTACCGGTGGCTTCACCGTAGAAGAAGGCCAGGACTTGGCCAACGTGCTCAAGGCCGGTAAGTTGCCCGCTCCCGCCAATATCGTGCAGGAAGCCGTGGTCGGACCTTCGCTCGGGCAGGAATCCATCACCCACAGCATGATTTCCTTCCTGCTGGCTTTCGTGATGATTCTTATCTATATGTACATATTCTATAACAAGGCCGGTTGGGTGGCCAACCTCGCTTTGGTTATCAATATGTTCTTTATCTTCGGTATCCTTACCTCCCTGGGCGCGGTGCTGACTCTTTCGGGTATCGCCGGTATCGTCCTTACCTTGGGTATGGCGGTGGATGCCAACGTAATCATCTACGAACGTATTAAGGAAGAGCTCCGCACCGGCAAATCGCTGCGCATGGCTATCCACGACGGTTACAAGAACGCCTATTCGGCCATTATCGACGGTAACGTAACCACCTTGATTACCGGTATCATCCTGCTTTATTTCGGTACGGGTCCCATCCAAGGTTTCGCCACGACCCTGTGCATCGGTATCCTCACCTCCATGTTCACGGCCATCTTCATTTCCCGTCTGGTATTCTCCCGTTGGTTGGACCGCGATGCCAACATCACTTTCAGCCACCGGTTCTCCGAAAACTTCCTCTCCAAGGTTCACTTCAACTTTATCGGAAAGAGCAAGTATTCGTTCATCGTTTCGGGCGTGATTGCCGTTATCTGCATCGTTTCGCTCTGCGTTCGCGGCTTGAGTCTGGGTATCGACTTTACGGGTGGTAGAACCTATGTGGTGCGTTTTGACCAGGTGGTGAACCCCAACGAACTGCGTGCCACCCTGACCGACGCTTTCAGCGGCGACGCTCCCGAAGTAAAGACCTTCGGTGCTTCGAACCAGGTGAAGGTTACCACCAAATACCGCATTACCGAAACCGGTCAGGAAGTGGATGCCGATGTAGAACACCGTCTGTACGAAGGCTGCAAGGATTTCTTTGTGGATCCCATCGATTTCCAACTCTTCAACGAAGATAAGTCTGTGGGTCAGATCAGTTCCGAAGTGGTAGGGGCTTCCGTGGCCACCGACATTACCCGCTCGGCCTTTATCGCCGTGGCGATTGCGTTGATCTTCATCTTCGGTTATATCGCCGTTCGCTTTAAACGTTGGCAGTTCGGTCTGGGCGGTCTGGTGGCCTTGGTTCACAATGTGCTCATCTCCATCGGTCTGTTCTCGCTCTTCTATGGCGTGCTGCCGTTCTCGCTCGACATCGACCAGGCCTTTATCGCCGCCATCCTGACCCTTATCGGTTACTCCATCAACGATACCGTGATCGTGTTCGACCGTATCCGCGAAAACATGGCGCTCTATCCCAAGCACAACCTGATAGACAACATGAACTCGGCCTACAACAGCACCTTGCAGCGTACGCTCAACACCTCCTGCACCCC
>CAMWTX010000228.1 GCA_947177315.1 uncultured Bacteroidales bacterium
CGGTTTGCGTGCGTAACCAAGGTTCGGTGGCCGCCGAAAACTACACCCTCAAGTTCTACGATGGCCAAACCGAGGTCGGCAGCGTGGCGGGCACGAAGATAGAAAGCGGTGCTTTTGCTATGCTGACCTATGAACACACTTTTACGCAGGAAGGCGAACATACCCTGACCGCCCGATGCGAGATGGAAGCCGATGAGTTCCTTGCCAACAACATGACCGCCGACTTTTATGTGTCGGTTCAGCCCGAAGGCGTAAGAAGCAGCATGGTGGAAGCCTACGAAGGCGAAGACCTCAATTATTATGCGCCTTTGAATATGTATGACAAGAATTCCTTGAGCTGGTTGCTCTACAACCGCAACGATTTGGCCTTTGAATCCGGCGACAATATCAGCGGCATGGCGTTCCGTACGAAATTTGCCAAGGAAACCGACCGCATGCATCTGGTCGTTTATATCGGGGAAACCAATCAGGACAATATCATGACGAGTGTTCCCGTGCCCGCTTCCTTAACCAAGGTGTTCGACGGAGCGGTTACGGTGGGAGATAAAGACGGCGGCAATCTGGTCATCAACTTCCAGCGGGCATACTCTTATGCCGGAAAGAACCTTATCGTGGCTGTCTATAAGGAAACTACGGAAGCTTATTCCTACAATATCGATTTCGGTTTCTATGGCTATTATAGTTTAAGTGCTGTTTCGGCGGTGGCCGTTCATAGTGCCGAACCGATAGACTTGACCCAAGTGAATATGACCGAAGATGAAGTGCGTTCAGCAATTTCGCTTCATAAGCCCTCCACCATCTTTCTGTTGAACGACCAGGTTTCGTATCATTCCGTAAACTTTGAGGTAACCGACCAGAACGGACAGGAAGTAAAGAACGCTACGGTAACCTTCGACGGCACGGTAATGGCGGCCGGAAAATACAAGGTAGAAAACGTGCCCGACGGCACCTATGCCTATTCGGTAAGCCTCAACGGTGAAACCGTAAGCGGCGAACTTACCGTGAACGGCGCGGACGTAACGGAAAAAGTACAGCTTCAACATGTGGCAAACGAAAGCAATCAGAAACAAACCATGGTAAGAATCTATCCCAACCCCACCGACGGAAAACTGCATATCGATGTGGCGGAAGGTGCCAAGGAAATCAATCTCTATGATATTTCGGGTCGTTCGGTGCGCAGAATCAACCGTGTGCCTGCCGGTATCATCGAGTTGGATATGACCGACTGTCATAGCGGCATTTATCTGCTCAAGATCGACAACCGTGCGTTCAAGGTAAGCAAACGCTAAGCAGATTGAACGGTTGTTATTAAAAGGGAACGGGGCGGTTGAAAACCGCCCCGTTTTTTGTGGTGTCAAAACTCTGTGTTTTTGCGATGCCTTAAAAAGAGAAGCCCTGCGGTTCCCGCAGGGCTTCTCTTTTGTCAAATGCCAAATACAGACTATGGCAACTTGTTGAACTCAGCCTGTACCGCCGAGGCGATCGATTGCATTTCTTCGGCTTCCAGCTTGAGTTTTTCGCGGCTGAAATCAATATCGGCGCCTCCGTGGATAGGCATCAGATGGATATGCACGTGCGGCACGTCCAAACCTACCACCGACATGCCGATTTTAGGTGCGGGAAACACCTTCTTGAGCGCCTTGGCCACTTTCTTGGCAAACACCGTGAGCTGTGCTAGATCCCCGTCTTCCATGTCGAAGATATAGTCTATTTCCTGTTTGGGAATCACCAATACATGGCCTTTCACCACGGGGGCTATATCGAGAAAGGCAAAATGCTTTTCATCTTCCGCCACCTTGTAGCAGGGAATCTCGCCCGCCACGATTTTAGAAAAGATACTCGCCATGATTATCGGGTTATTTCGGTAATTTCAAATTCGATAACGCCTGCCGGAACCTTCACTTCCACTTTGTCGCCCACTTTTTTGCCCAGCAATCCTTGCGCGATAGGGGAACTGATTGAAATCTTGCCCGATTTCAAGTCGGCTTCGTTTTCGGAAACCAAGGTATATTTCATCTGCGCCTTGGACTTTACGTTGCGGATGGTTACCGTAGAAAGCAACAGCACCTTGGAGGTGTCCATCTTGGATTCGTCCAGGATACGGGCGTTGGCCAGTTCCATCTGGAGTTTGGAAATCTTGAGCTCGCAAAGCCCCTGGGCTTCTTTGGCGGCATCGTATTCGGCGTTTTCCGACAAATCGCCCTTGTCGCGGGCTTCGGCTATCTGCTGCGAAATCCGGGGGCGTTCCACCTTGGTGAGGTGTTCCAGTTCATCTTTGAGTTTTTGCAAGCCTTCCTTGCTGTAGTATTTGATTTCTCCCATGTTTCTTGTGGTTTTAGGCGTTTCCGTCGGGAACCGAAAAACGTCTTGGCTACATAAACAAAAAGACCCTTAGCGGTAAGGGTCATGCGGGGCAAAGGTAGAAATTTTTTCGTTTCCACCTAAACTGTCGTTGTTTTTCTAATGGAATTTTCTCTCTAAAACGGTTTGTGCGATAACGGCTTCGCGCAAAGAAAAACCGCTTTTCCCCGTTTGGGGGGTAGGTTCCGCCTTCCGGGTTTTGGGCGGTTCGGGCAGGGTTTCGGGCTCGGAAACCAAGGTGTCCTGTTCCGTTTCCAGTGTTTCCAGCGA
>CAMWTX010000229.1 GCA_947177315.1 uncultured Bacteroidales bacterium
TTTTTTTAATGATACGGCGACCACCGAGATCTACATGCGTAAGATAGGCGGCATCTTAATCTGTGTATTAGAGACAGGTTCCCAATCGCAGGATGCCCCTAATTTGCGTAACTGGCTGAGGATGATGCCGCCGTATTTTTCTTTCCATTCCCAAGCGTGTTCCAGGAATTTTTCGCGGCTGAGGCTGTTTTTCTCGATGCCCTTTTCTTTGAGGAAAGCCACCACCTTGGCTTCGGTAGCGATGGAAGCATGGTCCATGCCCGGCACCCAGCAGGCGTTTTTGCCCTGCATGCGGGCACGGCGCACCAAAACGTCCTGAATGGTATTGTTAAGCATATGCCCCATGTGCAGGATACCCGTAACGTTGGGAGGGGGTATCACCACGCAATAGGCTTCGCGCCCGTCGGGTTCGGAGTGAAAGAAATTGTTCTTGAGCCAATAGGCATACCATTTGTCCTCTATCTGTCGAGGCTCATACTTGCTTGACAATTCCGCCATCGTTCTTCGTTTTTAAGCCCGCCGCAGACCTTTCCGCGTTTGGGCTCTACAAACTTGTAAAATTACAAAGAATTTTTCTTCCTCGGGATTCCAAGGCGCAATCTCCTTTCAATGGCGATTTTTTGTTATCTTGTGCAGTTTTTGGAATTCGATATGCTGCGAAAGATTCTTTTAATCGGATTGTGGGCTTGCCTGTTGACCGGTTCATGGACTATACTTTCTGCCCAAAGCATGAATGTTACCCGCTCTTGGGGTCGGGTTCTCGGCAAGGCGCATACCGACCGGGATTTTTTGATTTATGATGCCGTTTGCGCTAACAACAAATTGTTTATCGTGGGAAAAGCTGAAAGCGGCACAGGATTTGAACTCAAACAAGGAGAAAACACCTATTTTCAAACTAAAGACGACTATACCGATGCCTTTCTTGCATGTATGTCCTTAGACGGTGAACTGCTTTGGAGTACTTACCTACCGGCATTGGACAGCGGCTATTACAATGCTTTCGCCAGCACGGTAGAATATACCGAAAACAATACCATTATTGTTTTCGGAAATGCCTACAAGTTACAAGGCGACCTTGCAACCACCAAAGAATTGATTCCTAAATGTTCAGGATATATATTCGAGTTTGAATTCCGAACAGGCTCTTTCTTCTATCAAGCCTCGAAAAACAACTTTCTTTTAAAAGTTGGAAGTGCAACGATTCCTTCCTATATTCCCCGCATTGTCAAGACAAAATCTTCCTGGACAGGCAGACCATGGGCTAATGCCGTTACCTTTACCGGTTTCATACTATGCAATCTTATTGAACCGCCATACGACAACCCAAACTCTGTTTTTAATTATTCATACGCTTTTACCACATTCCGGTCAGAAGATCGTTTTATAGAGATTCCCTTCTCTCCCCCTACCACAATACAAGCTGTCTATTCAGCTGCTTACCCATTGACGCCTTACGAATTCAACTACATTCAGTTACTGCAGTCATCCCATCATCAGTTATCACTGCATGGGGCAACATTAACTTTGGAACGACCCAATACTACGAAAAGACCACATACCACGAAAACAAACAATGTTGCTCTTTTATCCAGAGGACCCGACTTAATGAAATTTCCTTCTCTTTTTGAAAATTGGAGTATAACGGACAACACGTATGATGAACATGAAGAAAGAGAAGAAATCACCTTATTCCAAGGACAACCGACAGGCACGTATGTATATCCTTATATCTACGCTTCCGACTATAAACAATTCTTTCCCGGAACGGTTCAGAATATCCATACCTATAAGGATAAATATATCGTGCAAGGCATCCATTGCCAAAACTACAGCAACGGTTTCTTTAAAACGGAAAACGGACAAAATTATGCTTACAGCCACGATAACACGCATCCCATTCCCATGTCGGACAGTGGATTCTTCCAAGCCCGGAACAGCCGTTCTACCGCCGTTCCCTACCTGTTGATTTACGATTCCGCCAGACTTCTCGAAACTCCGCCCATTCCCCTTCCCGAAATACCTGATGATGGAGAAGTGGAAGAAGAATTAGAATACCCCAACTCCTACGATTTCGAAAAACCTCTTTGGGGTTCGTACTTGGATGCGGATTGGCTTTACGAAGATATCTTTCATATTACCGACAGCGCGCAATGGAAAGATATATACCAACCTTACGAACCTGTGCTTTGCTCCTACGGCAATCGGTTTTTCTTTATCGGCAACGCCAAATATATCGACAATGATTTAATCGACAACCCGACGATGACGGAAGAAATCTTTCATCATCAAGGGGTCGTGCTGGCGTTTTCCATGGGTTGCCCGCCCGAAAAAACCGCCTTTCAAAACGTGCGTTTTCTCTGTCCCGATGATTCGGTGGAACTGAAACTTTCTCCTGACTATACCGGCTTTAAATTCCGCTTCGAACCTGCCTATTCGGAGGACGGATCTATTACCCTCAACGCCGACAGCACGCGTGCTTGGGTTAGGAAAGAAGGGGCTTTTGCCGCCACCTTGGACGGTTCTTCCTTGGGTTGCCCCAACGTTACGGTGGATACCGTGCGGATTTCGTTGAGCCCCTATCCCGAACCTGTCAGCGCCCTCAACCCCGACAGCACGGTGGCGGCCT
>CAMWTX010000230.1 GCA_947177315.1 uncultured Bacteroidales bacterium
TTCGGATATGGGCTACGCTTCGGTAAACTGGAACCTGGGATGCCCTATGAAGCGCGTGGCGCATAAACAGCGTGGCAGCGGGCTGCTGCCTTATCCGGAAAAGATAGATGCCTTTCTCGAAAAGGCGTTTTCCTCCATCGCGATGGGCATTTCCGTCAAGATCCGTCTGGGCTATTACCGCAGGGAAGAACTCTATCCGGTCCTGGAGGTGCTCAATCGTTACCCTTTGCGCTACGTGGCCTTGCATCCGCGCATCGGCACGCAGTTATACGGTGGCCAGGCGGATTGGGATGCCGAAGAAGAGGCGCTCGCCCTGTTGCGCCATCCCTTGGTGCATAGCGGCGATATAGACAGCTTGAGCCGGGCGGAAGCCTTTGTGCGGCGCTTTCCCAGCATCGACCATATCATGATAGGGCGGGGCGTGATCGCCGACCCTTTCTTGCCGTGCCGTCTGTGCGGAACGGAGTTCGGAAAAGAACAGGAAAAACAGCTTTTTGCCGGTTTTGTGGCCGCCTTGTTGCGCCATTACACCGAATCGGAATATCCCGAAACCACCGTGCTGCAACGGCAAAAGATGTTTTGGAGCCGTTTTTCGGGTAACTTTGTGCCCCCGGGCGGGTTCGATGCCGTAAAGCGTACCGCCACGGTAACCGCCTACCGGCAGGTATGCCGGGAATTATTGGCACCCTACAAAACCGATTTTTGAAAACAGGAGGATAACCACCCATGGAAAATGCAGAATTCAAACTGAACCTAACCAAACCCTTATGCGTGTTCGACTTGGAGACCACCGGCCTGAGGATAGGGGTTGACCGTATTGTGGAGATAGGCATCGTCAAGGTGTTTCCCGACGGGCATACCGAAGAAATGCTCCGGCGCATCAATCCCGAAATGCCCATACCGTCCGAAGCTTCGGCGGTGCACCATATCTACGATGCCGATGTGGCTTTGGAACCCACGTTCAAGGCCTTGGCTCCCACGATAGCGCAGTTCATAGGCAACAGCGATCTGGCGGGCTTCAACTCCAACAAGTTCGATATTCCCGTTCTGGTAGAGGAATTCTTGCGGGTGGGGGTGGAGTTCGAAATGAAGAACCGTCGTTGCATCGACGTACAGAATATCTTCCATAAGATGGAGCAGCGCACCTTGGTGGCCGCCGTGCGTTTTTACCTGAACCAGGACCTCGACAACGCCCATGCGGCCATTGCCGATACCCGTGCCACGCTCGAAGTGCTCAAGGCCCAGATTCAACGCTATCAGAATACGGAATACACCGACAAAGACGGTTCGGCATCCTGCCCGGTGCAGAACAATGTGGCGGCTTTGGCCGATTTCTCCACGCAGCACAAGAGCGCGGATCTGGCAGGCTTTATCCAATACGACAAGAACGGGGCGGAAGTGTTCGGCTTCGGCAAGCACAAGGGAAAAAAAGTGGAGGAAGTCTTCCATGAAGAACCCTCGTATTACGATTGGGTTCAAAAGGCCGACTTCCCCCTCTATACCAAAAAGGTCCTGACCGAAATCAGGCTTCGGGCTATTAAAGCTTAACGAACTTCTGTTGCAGGTTTCCGTTTTGGGTCTGCAGCGAAATCACATAGGTGCCGTTTTCAAGACCCTGAACGTCGAGCGTGTATTCCGAGGCGTTCACATGGTCTATCTGCTTAACCGTGCGGCCTTGCAGGTCAACCACCGAAATGCGGCTGATAAGGGCGGGGCTGCTGATTTTGACCTGTTCGTGAGCCGGGTTGGGCGTAAGGCTGAAAGCCTGGTTTTCCGCCTGTTCGTTGGCTACTGCTTTTTGGAATGCGGCGCCAAAGTTTTCATCTTGTGAGATACGGAAAGTGTAATGGGTAAGTTTGGAGCTGAAATCAGGGTCGCCCAAATTGATCCATTCTACAAATTCGTAACCTTCATTGGGAACGGCGGTAAGTGTAACCAAAGCATTTGCCGTATATCGGCCTGTTCCTGTAACAACGCCGCCTTCTTGAGGTCTGATGGTGGCGGTAACGTTAAATATTTCGGGGGCGATAGCACGTGTTTCCTTACGGGTGGAAACAAATCCGTCTTCATACAGGACACTTACTAAAAATACATTCTGTCCGCTCGGAATGGGATAAATCTTAGCGGAAGTCGCTTGGGTGCAGGAATCAACGATTACGCCGTTGCAGAATACGCGATAACCTAAAATGCTGTGCTCATTACCGGTAGGGGCATCCCATGTCAGCCAGGCGGTATCGAACACAATACGGGTGGTTTTCAGATTTTCAACGGGGGCATCGAATTTGGTTTCCCCTACCGCCTTGATGGCCGCTTCGGCATCGATAATTCCGGCCAAAGGTGTAAATGAATTGCTGAGCGAAGGTTGCGCCGTGTTTTGCAAGATATCTTTAATCTGCGCCGGCGTAAGCGTGGTGTCTTTCGAAAGCATCAACGCGCATAAAGAAGCCACCAACGGTGTTGCCATGGATGTTCCCGACATCTCATCGTAATACTGGTTGTCGAACTGGGAAAGATGTTTGTATAAGCGGAGGCTTTGGCTTTGGCAGTAGGTGGTGCTTATGATACCTACGCAGCCATTGTTCTCATAGGAAGAAACTCCGGGAGCCA
>CAMWTX010000231.1 GCA_947177315.1 uncultured Bacteroidales bacterium
CCTTCACTTCCATATTCACCGCATTGAGCGCCACGGTCTCCACCTCTTCGGTACGGAACACCTTGCTTACATTCTCCAGTTTAATCATCGCTTCCATATTCTTTTGGGTTTTATTTTAGTGAAATTTGTTCTATTTATTCTTTATTCGCTCCGTAAACTTTTCACCGGATTTTCCCGCAAAAAGAAACGTACCCGCAATCCAACGCAAGCATACCCGATAAGGCAGACCACAACGAGTGCCAACAGATAAACCCACGCCACCAGCGATACCCGTACCGAAAATTGCTGTAAGTAGCGGAATGAAATTCCATACGCCACCGCACAGCCCACCACGCCCGAAAGCAAGGAAATCTTCCATACATCTGTCAAAAAATACCGCAGGATAAAACGTTCACAAGCCCCGTTCACACGACGGATGGCTATTTCTTTTCTCCTGCGTGTCACCTCATCGTTGATATACCCCAACAATCCCATCAACGTAATGAACAAACATACCATACCCCCTGCCAACACTTGGTTGCGGAAACGCGCTGAGTCTTGGTATAACCGCACGATGTCGTTCTTATACGGTGTGAATTTCGCCTCCCTGCCAGGCAACAAGGCCTCCAAGGTTGAATCCGCCTTTGCCAAGGAGTGTCCCGTAAGCGGATTGAAGCGCACCCAAAGATAGTTGTACCATGTAGGATCGCCGCTATAGAACAACACGCTCGGACGGCGGTCTTCCTTCCCGATACCGCCCAAAAGAACCGTGCGATATACTCCGCATATCGTGTAGCAGGAACTTCCATACTGCCCATGTTCGGAAATACAGATTTCCTTACCTACCGCCCCACCGCTCCAATCGGCAAAATTCCGCATCTTCTCCACAAACGATTCCGACACCATAATCTGGTCGGAATAACGGGCTCCCCCCTCGGCAAAATTCTCTCCCTCCACAATATGCATTCCCAAGGTTTCAATAAAGCCGTCGCCTACATAATACAAGTCCGCCACATTGAACAAATCACGGCTTTCGCCCTTGAACGAAATATTGTTGCCGGACGCTCCGTCGGCAAAATGCATATAGCCGCAGCTCACTTTCTCCACTTGCGGCAAACGCGCCAGTTCTTCCGCCAATTTGCTCCGCAAGGAAGCCTCCACTCCCGTCATATCGTAATAGGCCAGGTTTTCATATTCATATCCGGGGTCATAATGGAGCATCATGATATATTGCCGCCCCACATTCATCATCAGGCAGAGCAAAAAGGCAAACACCGCGAACTGAAACGCCAGCAGCCCCCGTTTCCATAGCTTCCTGTTTTCCGAAAAACGCTTGAAGGCATATATTACTGAGATACGCGCCATAAAGATTCCCGGCAAAATTCCCGTAACGAACATCAACAGCAAACCTACCAACAACAATACAAGCGAACTGCGCGAAAGCAACAGGGTAGCCACCGGCACACCCAACAGTTCATGCACCCAGTCTTGGGCGGCGACTATCAGAAACACCGACAGGATAAGCGCAAGCAAGGTATGCAACGCGGTTTCCGAAAACGCCATGCGGACTATTGAGCCTCTTCCCGCCCCGTAACTTTTGCGAACCGCCACTTCCTTGCTTCGATTCACGATAGAGGAAAGGCTTATCAGCGCATAATTCAGCACAGCCGTCACCAACAACATCACCGCCAACAAAAGCAGCATCGCGTGACGGGCCCGGAGATCATCGTTTATCAGATAACGATCCCGCAAAGGCCATAATTCATATCGGCTTTGATAACCGGAAGCTTGCAGTTCTTCCATGTCGATATGACGTGCCTGCATGGCATCCATGGCATGGCGCAAGGAATCGGGAACGATACCTTCTTGGAGTTTCACCACCCCGTGATAACGGTCGTTTCCTATCCAGTTGTTAAGGCTCCATTCTCCCATTAATCCGCTGGATACAATCACATCGCAACGGAAAGACGCATTGAGGGGCATATCTTCGTAGATACCGCCCACAATAAACTCCGCTCCCTCCAGACCTTCTACCGAAAAACGTTTTTCCAAGGCCGCCATACCTCCCATTTTTTGGGCGAGGGAACGGGAAATCATCACTTCCATGCCGCGGGAAAGCACTTCCTTGGGATTTCTGCCGCCAAGCAGTCTTACAGGAAGCAAATCGAAATAATTGGAGTCGGCGGCGATAACGGGCAGCTCCACCGTAACGCGCATTCCGTCGGCATCGGTCAAGACAACGCGCGAAGAAAAAACATACGTAAACCGCATGGCATCCTCCACGCCCGGAATCTCCTCCTTCATCCCTGCCGGAACAGCGCCACTGACATAAAAAGAGTTTTCTTCGGCCTCCCCGTTCCGCGAATAACAGTCCACCACAAGATACAATCGGTCGGCATCCGGATAACAGGCATCGAACGAACGCTCGAAAAACAACTGCGCCAGCAACACCAGGCCCACGGAAAAACCGATGGCCAACGATACAATCTTCAACAGATTGTACCTACCCTTTTTAAAAAGGGTCCGGAATGCGCTTATCATATCTTTCATTTCAATATCAAGATTTCGTGACCGCGGAAGGTTTCGTAGCCCGAAACGA
>CAMWTX010000232.1 GCA_947177315.1 uncultured Bacteroidales bacterium
CCCCCCCCCCCCCCCCCCAGCCCCCCCCCCCCGGCAACCGCCTACTACGCAAGTTAACACTTGCTTCTGCGCTCAACTTTCCGTATCTTTGCGACCCTTTGCGCAACCCCATTGCGGATGTGCTGGAAAAGATTGTTTATGAACCTACAATAATTTAAAAAAATGAGTCAGATTGCAAGTATTCATGCCCGTCAGATTCTCGATTCTCGTGGGAACCCGACGGTGGAAGTGGAAGTGATTACCAGTGCCGGCAGCTTCGGCCGCGCCGGTGTTCCCTCGGGAGCATCGACGGGCGTTCACGAAGCGGTGGAATTGCGCGACGGAGACAAGAAGCTCTACGGCGGAAAAGGTGTTCTGAAAGCCGTTGAAAACGTCAATAACGTTATCGCCAAAGAACTGGAAGGCATGATGGTGGAAGACCAGATTGCCCTCGACAAGCGCATGATTGAATTGGACGGCACGCCCAACAAGGGCAAATTGGGTGCCAACGCCATTTTGGGCGTATCCTTGGCCTGCGCCCGCGCCGCCGCCCAGGAATGCGGTCAGGAATTGTACAACTACGTTGGCGGCGTAAACGCCCATACCCTGCCTATCCCGATGATGAACATCCTCAACGGCGGTTCGCATGCCGACAGCAACGTGGATTTTCAAGAATTCATGGTGATGCCTATCGGTGCGCCTTCGTTCCGTGAAGCCTTGCGCTGGGGTGCGGAAACTTTCCACGCCTTGAAAGCGGTGCTCAAGAAAAAAGGCCTCTCCACCGGTGTGGGTGATGAAGGCGGTTTTGCGCCCAACCTCAAGTCGAACGAAGAAGCTTTGGAAGTAATCCTGCAAGCGATTGAACAGGCCGGTTACAAACCGGGGCAGGATATTTTCATTGCCCTCGACCCGGCTTCTTCCGAATTCTATTTGCCGGAAGAAAAGGTTTACCACCTGCACAAATCTTCGGGCGAAAAGCTCACTTCCGCTCAAATGGCGGACTTCTGGGCCGACTGGACCAAACGCTACCCCATCATCTCGATCGAAGACGGTATGGCCGAAGACGACTGGGATGGATGGAAAGCCCTGACCGAAAGAATCGGCGGCAAATGCCAGTTGGTGGGCGATGACTTGTTCGTTACCAACAGTGCCCGCCTGAAGATGGGTATCGAAAAGGGTGTGGCCAACTCCATTCTGGTAAAGGTGAATCAAATCGGTTCGCTCACCGAAACCATCGAAGCCGTCACCATGGCTTACCGCAACGGCTACACGGCCGTGATGAGCCACCGTTCGGGCGAAACCGAAGACACGACGATCGCCGACCTGGCGGTTGCCTTGAACACGGGTCTTATCAAGACCGGTTCGGCCTGCCGTTCGGAACGTATCGCCAAATACAACCAGTTGCTCCGCATCGAAGAAGGTCTGGGCGATTCGGCTTACTACTTGGGAAAAGATTTCAAATTTTTGAAAGCATAACCTGAGGCATGGCGGAAGGGATTCCGCGATGTTGCAGAGAGGTTGTCTGAAAACGGGCGATGAACCGTTGTCGGGCAACCTCTTTTTATATCGTGCGCTTTTTCCTAAATTTGCCCCGATGCGAAGATTTCTTTATATACTCTTGCTTATCACACTCTTATGGCCTCTTTCGGATGCCATACACGCGCAGGACGTCCCTACCCGTCCCAAGCTTAAGGGGGAACGTCCCCGTATAGGCTTGGTCTTGAGCGGTGGCGGTGCCAAAGGCATGGCGCACGTGGGCGTGATCAAGGTATTGGAAGAACTGAACATTCCCATCGACTATATCGCCGGCACGAGCATGGGGTCGATTATCGGCGGGCTGTATGCCTACGGTTATTCGGCGCATGAACTGGACTCCATCCTGCGGGCCACGGACTGGGGCAAACTGCTCAACGACGCTCCCGATTGGCGCGACGTTTTCTACATGAACAAAAGCAACTACCTCCTTAATCTTCCGTGGGGAATGAACGAAGACAAGACGGGATTCGCGCCCATGGGATTGTTGAAGGGGCAGCACGTGAGCAACCTGTTCTATACGCTCACCTCGCAGGCCTACCGTTACAAGCGTTTTGAGAATTTCAACATTCCTTTTTTCTGTGTGGCCGCCGATATCGTCAAAGGCGAACCCATCTATCTCGACAGCGGCAATCTGGCGCTCTCCATGCGTGCTTCGATGGCGATTCCCAGCGTGTTCACACCCGTAAAAATCGACTCGATGGTATTGGTGGACGGCGGGGTGCTCAATAATTTTCCGGTAGATAAGATGTTGGAAAAAGACGTGGATATCATTATCGGCGTGGATGTGGGCTTTTCTTATGCCGGGGTGGATAACACGAGCAATTTTATGGATGTATTGGAAGAAGTGGTCTTTATGGGTGCCAAATCGCGCGTGATGGCGAACCGTGAACGATGCCACGTGTTCATCAAGCCCAATATGACGGGGCTCAGCACAGCTTCTTTCAACAAGGCCGATTCCATTCTGGCGCGGGGCGAGCAAGCCGCACGCGATTCGGCGGTTTATGCCAAACTGTTGTGGGTGGCGGATACGCTGGCCTACTATGCACCGG
>CAMWTX010000233.1 GCA_947177315.1 uncultured Bacteroidales bacterium
CGTGGCCGAAGCCGACATGCTGGCGCAACTTGCCCGCAAACCGGATGCTCCCGCGTTGTAACGCTTTGCTCAGTTTCCTCTTTTTTGTTGGCTACGTATAGGCAGTGCATCGGTTTTTTCACCGGCATCAATCAGATGCAGATTCTTTGCGTTGAGCGGCGATACAATTGAGTGGCCGAGTTGCTTTTCCATATTGTTTTTGGCGGTTCGGGCCACTCCTGCGCCTTGTTTGGCTATGGCCTTATGTGCCCCTATGTTCTTGGGGCTCCTCGTTTTGGAAAGTTCGGTGGTATAGGCTTCGGCCAAGGAGTTGAGGGCTAATTCCAAATTGGTCATGTTGTCGCGCAGGTTCTCCTTCTTTAATCCTTTGAAGTTCTTGTATTGTTTTGTGGTGAAACCGCTCCAGCCTTGGGTGATGATGTCGGTAAGGGTGGCGTATTGCTGTTGCTGAACACCGCCGCGTTGCCATTCGTCGGTAAGTTCTTTGCGTATCTCGATACTGTGTATGCGTTGGTTTATCCATGCATCGGAATATCCAAGGCGTTTGTAGTCGTTTACGGCTTGTTCTATGGATAATTCGGGGTCTTGCAACTGGTCGATACGGGTGGCGGCCACCTGTGCCATCCATTGTTTAAAGGGTTCCGCCTTGGGGGAGGGAATGGATTGGATGATGCGGAAAAGTTGCTCGGTATCAGCTACATCGGTAAGATAACGTTTGCCGTCCGAGGAAAGCATTTTCAGTTGGTAACAATTTGTTACCAACTGAAAACCTTCTTTTATTAATCTGCTTTTCAGTGTCTTCCAGTATTTTCGGGCGGGTTGGTAATCGCTGTCGGTCAGCACCGCCACCACATCCACAATGGAGAAATACCACTTTTCGTGTCCATCATCCCATACGGTACGCACCTTCCGGTCTTCGAATAACTTTAAGGCTTCTTTCTTGGTCATGGCGTTTTTGTCTAAATCATCTCCAGACTATCTAGCGGAATCCAGGCGCGGGAGCCGTTTTTGATACGCACTTTGCCGTAGGCGCCGATGCGGTCTTCGATGAGCACTTTGCTTCCTTCGTGCAGGATAAAGGCGGTTTGGCTGCGGTCTTCGGGCGAGGTTTTGGCATCCACCGAAACTTGCATTACGATGGCATATTCCTGTTGGGTCTGCCGGTGGCGGTCAAAGGCGGCGAGGAAACTTGTCAGAAAGAGCAGCAGGCTCAGCAGCAGGCAGTAAAAACCGGCTTTCTTTTGTGCGTAGCCGCTTCCGATAAGATAGAGGCAGAGGCTTGCCAGCACCAGGAAAAAACATACCGCCACCCCAATGCCCCATACGCTTGCGGGGAACAGGCCGGTCAAGGCGTTCCACCAGGCGTTGGCGAAGAAAACGGGCATCTGCTCAAAGCGGTCGGCGATTTTGCTTTCCGCCAGACGCAGGTTCTCCTGTATCTCCGGATTCCGGTGGGTTCGCCGCGCCGCCCTTTCGTAATAGAGGATGGCCTGCGGATAATTGCCCGAGCGGTAATAGGCGTTTCCTATATTGAAATAGATTTCCCAACATTCGTAGCCGCCCTGCAAGGCGGTTTGGTATTCCTCAATCGCCTGGGCGTATTGCTCCCGGGCGTAGAAGTCGTTCCCCTTGTCGAAAGCGTCTTTGTAAGACGGGGCGGCTTGGGTCGGCAGGAGGATTATCATGCCGAAAAGGGTAAGGACAATCGTTTGGATATACGTTTTCATGCTTTTTCCTTTCGATTATTTAAGGGAGTCGATAATCCGGTAGAGGATGTTTTCGGCTTCCGAATAGAGGGCGCGCATGCCGTCCAGACCGGTGCCGGCCTGGGAAAAGCGCTCAAATTCGCAATGCTCCAGGGTCTTGACGAACTCTTGGGTGAGTTCTTCGCTGACCGCTTTGTTCCTCAGCTCTTGGCGGGCGTTGTCGAGCGACAGTTCGGCTTGCGGGATATTGAGTTTGTTGGCCAGGAATCCCCAAAGAGCCTGGGATATCTCAACGTAGAAGGCATCCTTGTGTTTTTCGTCCAGTAGGGATTCCGCCTTGCGCAGGCATCGTTTGGCTTCTTTGGCGGCCTTGCGGTTCCTGGTGCCCGCTATGTCGGCGTTCCGTTGCAGGCGTTGGCGGTAGGCGAGCAGAAAGAGGGCGCACAAGACGGCTTCACCCAGCAGGATAAGCCAGAAGAGGGGCGAAAACAGGAATTCCTGCCCGGCTTTTTTCCAGGTTCCTTGGAGATGGATATATCCGATATCGCCCGAAGGGGTGGCGAACGTTCCCGAAACGGATTCGGCGGCGGGCAGGTCTTTGCCTTTTTCCACATTCAGCACGATTTCGGGCAGGGTCTTTTCTACATACCTTTCGGTTTGCGGATTAAAGAAGGAATAGCGGAAGGCGTTGATCTTATATACGCCCCGGTTGCGCGGCACCACGATATACTCAAAGGTGGCCGATCCGCTCACGCCCGAAGATGAAACCTGCTTCTTGTGCGCAATCTTGGGTTAATAGAACTCGAAATCGGGCGGAAACTGGATCTGCGGGGCGTGGATCATCTCGATGTTGCC
>CAMWTX010000234.1 GCA_947177315.1 uncultured Bacteroidales bacterium
AAATGATATAGCCCACATTGCCGGCGCTCACTTCCTGCAAGGGAATGGGCTTGTAGCCCAGCACGCCCACTTCTTCGGCATCGTACTCCTTGCCGGTATGGAAAAACTTTACCTTGTCGCCCTTGCGCAAGGTTCCGTTCATGATGCGGAAATACGAAATGATGCCCCGGAACGAATTGAAAACCGAGTCGAAAATCAAGGCCTGCAAAGGTTCGTCGGCATTGCCTTGGGGCGCGGGAATCCTTTCGACAATGGCCTGCAGCAGTTCGGGAACACCCAAGCCTGTCTTGCCGCTGGCCGCCATGATTTCCTCGCGTTTACACCCTACCAAATCCACAATCTGGTCTTTCACCTCTTCGGGCATGGCGTTGGCCAAGTCCATCTTGTTGAGCACGGGAATAATGGTCAGGTCGTGTTCCATAGCCAAGTAGAGGTTGGAAATGGTCTGCGCCTGAATGCCCTGGGTGGCATCCACAATCAGCAGCGCGCCTTCGCAGGCGGCGATGGAACGCGACACCTCGTAAGAAAAATCCACATGCCCCGGCGTATCTATCAGGTTGAGGGTGTATTCTTCTCCGTTATGCCTGTATTTCATCTGAATGGCGTGGCTCTTGATGGTGATGCCGCGCTCCCTTTCCAAATCCATATCGTCCAGCACCTGCGCCTGCAGGTCGCGGGCAGAAACGGTGCCGGTATATTCCAAAAGCCTGTCGGCCAAGGTACTCTTACCATGGTCGATATGGGCAATAATGCAAAAATTCCGAATATTTTTCATACGTTCCGCGAAGATAATGAAATTAGGCCTACCCTCTTACTTTCCTGACCCATTCCGCCACCCATCCGGCGGTTTTCTCAACTCCCAGGAGAGAGGTATCCACACAGAGATGGTAAGAAGAGGCTTTGCCCCATTCTTTGTTGGTGTAGAAATTGTAGTAAGAAGAACGGAGCTTGTCGGCTTTCTCGATAATCTGCACCGCCTCGTCTTTATTCACGTTCATCGATTGGCAAATCCGCTGCACACGGAAATCACGGGGTGCATGCACGAAAATGTTCAGACAGGCCGGATCTTCGCGCAGGATATAGTCGGTGCAGCGGCCCACAAACACACAGTCGTTTTCTTTGGCCAAACGCTGCACGGTGCGGTAGTGTATCTCAAAAAGCGCATCGTTGCTCAATCCGTTAAAGCCCGGATCGCCAAAGAACGGAAAACGCGAATACCATACTTTCTGCGGTTTCTCATCGGCTTTCTCAAAACAATCCTGGCAGATGCCGCTGTCTTTGGAGGCTTCGTGCATCAGTTCCTTGTCATAGAACTTCAAATCGAGAATCTGTGCCAGACATTGCGCCAGCTCTCTTCCGCCGGACCCCATTTCCCGGCCTATATTCAAAATCAAACGTTGTTCCATAACGGTCTTGTAAAGGGTTTTCCCAATGCGTGAATTTACAAATTTTCCGCGAGTTGTTTGGAACACTCCCCCTTTATAGGGATAAAAAGAGTAAAAAATACCCGATTGTGGTTATAGGCCAACCGTGTTGGGCGCGATACCTTTGCCGTATGGTTTTTAAGGTTTGTGTATTCAGAGGCGCGGCGAATGCCGCGCCTCTTTTCTTTTACTTCGCCAAATTACGGTAATGCCCGTAGCGCGTATCTATCTTCCGCACGAATTCCGTTGTCTGTCTGCCGTTGGCATAGCCGTTACGCGAAACCGAATCGCGGTAGTACTCCGGTTTGGATTTCAGCCGCAGGTAGGTTTCCACATTGCCGTACCACACATTGGGGTCGGCTCCGTATTTCTGAGCCAGACGGCGGGCATCCAGAATATGCCCCAATCCGATATTGTAGGCTCCCAAGACAAAATATACCCTTTCCGGTTCCGGAATCTCATCCGGCAACGCCCGGTAAAGGCTCTTGATATACTTTACCCCGGCGGCAATCTGTTCTTCGGTGCCCGAATGAACCGTAACGCCGTATTGCTTGGCCGTAGAAGGCATAAGCTGCATCAATCCTATCGCCCCGCGGCTCGATACCAGATAGCTCCTGAACTGCGATTCCTGATAAATCAAAGATGCCAAAAGCCGCCAGTCCCAACCGATCTGCCGGCTGTATTTCTTTATCAGGCGGTCGAAAGGCGAAATCTCCGTCTTGCCGTGCACATGCCTGTCGTTGCGCCTGCCGTCCGTTTTTTCGTTAAAGAAAACCAGACTGTCTTCCCGGCTTAGGAAACCTTTCTGCACCAGCTTGTTCCATTGCACCTGCTTGCGGTAACGGTTCACCGAATCTATCTTGCGGAAGCCCGATTTGGCGCTGCGCACCGTCTTGTGGTAAGGAATCTCGTAATATTTATGGTAGAGGTAGCCGATGGCCTTATTCCCCTGCATCGAATCAATCCAATGATTGGCCAAGAACAATAAGCTGTCGGCCTGCGGATGCAAGGCCCATGCCACCGCCTGAGGTTCTCCCACCGAAAAGGACAAATCAATCTGAGGATGCCCCATCTTGAAGCGGAACGCCTTGTTCTGCGACACCACCGTATAGGAA
>CAMWTX010000235.1 GCA_947177315.1 uncultured Bacteroidales bacterium
CCAACATGGCATACCCACCTCCAATCGTAAAAAGCCCGATTTTGAAGAAAGTGGCGAAAAGCGACCACAGGGTAGGCGGTAAAGGAGCGGCGGCGGAACGCATGGCTTGTCGTTTCCGATTTTCTACTGAGCCACCTGTTTTTCCGTGTTCTGTTCCTTGGCCGACTCGGAATTCGGCTGCATGTCGCCCGTAAACGGTTCTTTCATGCTGAACGGACGTTCTCCATAATACTTGGCTTCCAATTCACTGTCGGAAAGCCCTTTCACGTATTTATCCAAGAAACGGAAGAAACGGCGTTGCCACAGGATGCCGTTCTGCGGCTGCAATACCCAATGGTTTTCATCGGGGAAAATCAACAGTTCGGCCGGAATGCCGCGCAACACCGCCGCATTGAAGGCCGCCATGCCCTGCGAGGCCAGGATACGGTAATCCAATTCCCCGTGAATCACGAAGATAGGCGCATTCCACTTATCCACAAAACGATGCGGGGAGTTGGCATAGCTGCGTTGGGCCACCTTGTTGTCCTTTTCCCAAAAAGCACCGCCCAAATCCCAGTTGGTAAACCAAAGTTCTTCGGTTTCAGCGTATTGCTGTTCGAGATTAAACATCCCGTCGTGGGCGATGAAGCCTTTGAAACGTTTTTCGTGATGCCCTGCCAGCCAATACACCGAGAAAGCTCCGTAACTTGCACCCACACAGCCCAAACGGTCTTTATCCACATAAGGTTCCTTGCAAAGGTCGTCGATGGCCGAAAGGTAGTCTTTCATGTTCTGTCCGCCGTAGTCGCCGCTGATCTGTTCGAGCCAGTCCATGCCGAAACCGGGTAGGCCGCGGCGGTTGGGCGCGATGATGATATAGTCGTTGGCTGCCATAATCTGCAGGTTCCAGCGGTAGCTCCAAAACTGGCTCACCGTGCTCTGAGGTCCGCCCTGGCAATAGAGCAGGGCAGGATATTTCTTTTCGGGATCGAAATGGGGCGGATAGATGACCCAGGCCAGCATCTTCCGGTTATCGGTGGTCCTGACCCAACGTTCTTCCACTTTGCCAATAGCCAAGCGCTCCATGATATCCTGGTTGATAAAGCTGATTTGAGTCTGGGAATGAATCATATCCTTGTCGGGGGAAGCCAAGTCCACGGCGAACATTTCTTCGGGGCAGGACATCGAAGCGCGCGTACCCACCAGCAGGTTCTCATTGACCGGATATACGCTGTTATAGTCGTGAACGCCGCCCGTAAGACATTCTATTACATTGTCTTTTACATTCAGGCGGTAAATCTGCGAAAGAGCGTGCCAATTGCTGATGAAATAAACATACTGCCCGTCCTTGCTCCATTGCAGCCCGTTGGCGTTTTGGTCGAAATCCTTGGTGGCATCGGTTTTCTGAGCCGTATGCAGGTTGAGCAACATCAGGCGGCTCTTGTCGGATTCGTAACCGTCGCGTTCCATGCTTTCCCAGGCCAGGTAGTTTCCGTCAGGACTGAAAACGGGGTTCATATCGTAGCCCATCATGCCTTCGGTTACATTGGCGGTCTTGCCCGTTTCGAGGCTGTAGAGGTAAATGTCGGTATTGGTGGAAAGGGCGTAAGCCTTGCCGGTGAGTTTGCGGCAGGTATAGGCGATAAAACGCCCGTCGCTGCTCCAGCTGAACTGCTCGATGCCGCCGAAAGGCTTTACGGGGGCTTCATAAGGTTCTTTATCCAACAAATCAATCGGTTCGGAATACGATACATGCCCCAGTTCCACATTCAGGTCGGCGCCGCGCAAGTCGGCCAGGAAGATATGGGGAACGCTCGTTACCCATTCATCCCAATGGCGATAGTTCAAGTCGTTGATAACCATACCGCTCGACTTGTCCAAATCCGGATAGCGGTCCTTGACCGAAGGTTCTACCTGCACCTGGCGGATAAAGGCGATTTTGTTCTGTTCGGGATTGAGCTTGAAGCCCTCCATGCCTCCCGGTATCGTAGTGAGCTGAATCGGTTTCAGACTTTTATAATCATCTGAAATAATTCCATTTTCAACAGTCTTATTAAATACGTACTTCAAATCGATTCCAAACATCTGCATACCGTCGCCGGCAGGGTAGAGATACGCCAGCGTGTGGTCGTTCAACCAATGCAGGTTGTTTTCGGAAGCGGCGGTACGGGTAAGGCGGCGCACATTCTTGCCGTCGGTATCGCAGAGGTAAAGGTCGGTATTGCCTTTGTTTTCCGCAACGCTATAATAACGAACCGAATAGGCGATATGCTGTCCGTCAGGACTCACCGCCACTTCGCCCAGACGCCCCATGGCCCACAAGACTTCAGGGCTCAGAAAGCCATCCTTTATCTCGATAACCGGCTTATCGATAATAGCCTGCGAATCTTTGTTGTGGGTGCAGCAACCGCCCAGCAGCAGACTCAAGCCGAGCAGACACGCCACCTTGTATTTTCTGTTCATATCCGTATTTTTTTAAATATATCAATCAACTATTTTTCTTCCTGCAGATACTTCTGCTTGGTATCCTTGGCGATAATCGTGGAACGCTCGAATTCCC
>CAMWTX010000236.1 GCA_947177315.1 uncultured Bacteroidales bacterium
GCGGCTATGATCACGGGGACATCTATGAGCCATCTTTTCGAGGCTTTTCCCGAAGCGAGCCGAACGGGGTAATATTCTTATGGTTTTGCCGAAAAGAACGCGTAAAAGGGCGTTAAAATCCACAGAAGCCAATGAAAACGCGTAAACGACGGGGCAATTCAATAAGGCTTTCCCGAAATGTGCCAAACAGTGGAAACAAAAAAGCCCCGAAACTTACTCCGGGGCTTCTTCAAGAAGTTTGGAAACGGCTTAGAACGCCAGTTTCTTGGATTTCTGCTGGAAGGTGTATCCGATGCCGATGGTCAGGAATTCGCGGAACTGCACCTTGGGGCCGCCCAACGTGCCGTCTTTCCTTACGGATTTTACCTTGTCGTCGTATTTGAGCGAGGTTCCGATGCTGGCGGAGAAATAGCTGTTGATGGCCATTTCAAGCCCCACGTTCCAGTCCACCACGATATTGCCGAAATCGCGGTTGTAGGGCGTAAAGAAATTGGCGTCGGTCTTGAGCGTAAAGTTCTTCCAGAACGTCCAGGCAAAGTTTATCTGCAGCGACATACCGGCTTCGAACATCACGTGCTTGCCCGAATCCACGCCGAACAGCCCCTGGTTCGACAGAAAGTCGTCCATCACGAAGGTGGTGCGGGTGCTGGCGGGCGAGAAATAAACCGACAGCAGGCTCTTGAGCCGGTACTCGATACCTAACGAAGCGTTGAGGTAACCGGGAGCGAAGATGGCCGAAATGTATTCGTCGTGGTTCTTGCGGCCGTCGGCCTTGGCGTAACCGAGGTCGTACTGTGTCTGCATATCGGCGTAAGCCTTGTAGAAGAAGTGATCGCCCGGCATGGCGTAGCCGTAGCTGGTGGATACCAAAAGGTTATCGACGGTCTTGTTCAGACCGTTGGTCTTGGTGTAAGACAGACCGTAACCGGATTTGAGCTTGGATTCCCAAATATGGCCGTTGTAGGTGTAGAGCAAGGTCATATCCACCTTGGCGGCTCCTGCCAGCGAACTTTCGCCCCCTGCCGCCCAGTTTTGCAGGTAGTTCTGGGCAAAGTTGATGCCGCCGGCAAAATCAAACAGCCAGCGGGTCTTGGAAGAATCCACTTCACGTACCCATTTGGTTCTTTCTTTCTTTTCTTTGGCGGCCTGCGCTTCCGAAAGTCCGGGCAGGGCGTGCACATAGGCGGTTGACAGCAAGGAAAATGCGGCAACCCAAGCGGTTAAAGCGCAAAGTTTCTTCAACGTCTTCATTATCAACATGTGTTTATCCAAAAATTAAAGGCGCAAAGGTATAAAAAATTTGTAATTTCGCGTGGCTAAAAAACTTAAACAATGGCTTTTATCCTTTCACCCTCTTTGCTTTCGGCTGACTTTGCCAATTTACAGCAGGCTATCGAGTTGATTAACAACACGCAAGCCGATTGGTTCCATGTCGACGTGATGGACGGCGTTTTCGTTCCCAACATCACGATAGGCCAGCCTGTCGTGAAGGCCATCAAGAAACACGCCCAAAAGCCCTTGGACGTGCATCTGATGATTACCGAGCCCGACCGCTATATCCACGGGTTCAAGGAAGCGGGTGCGGATATCCTTACCGTGCACGAAGAAGCCTGCAGCCACCTAAACCGCAGCCTGTGCCGGATTCGCGAGGAAGGCATGAAAGCCGGGGTTTCCATCAATCCGCACACGCCCGTGTCGATGCTGGAAAATGTCATCGAATACGCCGATTTGGTGTTGATTATGAGCGTGAACCCGGGGTTCGGCGGTCAGAAATTCATCGAGAACTCCTACCGCAAGATAGAGGAGCTCAAGCGTCTCAAGGATAGATACAATCCTCATCTGATGATCGAAGTGGACGGCGGGGTGAGCCTAGAGAACGCTCCGGCCTTGCTTCAGGCGGGCGCGGATGCGCTCGTGGCGGGCAACGCCATCTTTTCTGCCGAGGATGTGGCGCGGCGGATCGCCGAGTTCAAGAAATTATAGCACCACCACCGTATAAGGCCCTACCGAATAGCGTTCCTTCTGTTGGATATACTGTCGGAGCGCGCGGTCGGCTTTCTGTTCGAACTTTTTCTGCCGCACGATAAGCACCGTGTTGGAGAGCGCGGTCACCTGTTCGGTAATGCTTTGCGTGCTGTCTTTTTCGGCAATCTGCCGTATGTCTTCCCCTAAGAACACATCCATGTTTTCGGCGCGGCGCAGGTAGAGCGAATGGTAGTGTTCGCAGTCTTTGAGGATGCCGGTCTGCACCGCTTTCCGGCACACATCGCGGTAGCCGATATAGGGGTTCACCGCCGGTATCGACCAACCGCCGGCAAAAACGGCGATCAGAAGCGAGAATCCCAAGGCGTTGACAGCCTTGCGCACGCCCTGCTGCTTGTGGTTTTTCTTACGGAAAAGCACGCATAACGCCCATACGCCCCCCACCGAAAGGATGCCGGCGGCCAGGTAAAAGAACACCTGCACCACATACGTCATTTCGGTATATATCGCAAGATAGAACAGGGCGGGCAGGGCCGCAGCGAA